>CAZMDZ010000190.1:0-7666 GCA_964565175.1 uncultured Planctomycetales bacterium | reverse complement strand
GATGCCCAGCGCCGGATCGCAGCCGGTGAAGATTTCGCCACCGTTGCCGCCGACGTTTCCCATGACCGCGTCACCAAAGATCGCGGCGGAGTGATCGAAAATTACAACGGACGTCTTTATGGTCCGGATTTCCGTGCCGCCTTGGATGGACTGACGGTGCAAGGGCAATCCACTTTGGTTGAGTCGGGGTCTGGCTACCACGTCGTTCAACTAATGGGCCGCACGGAAACCAAGTTGGCCGAGGTGCGCGAGCAGATTGTCAAAATGGTGCTCGAGGCAGAACCGACCTTCCAAGAGATGTCCGGCAATCGCAATTCGTTGGTTGAAAACGCCGACCTGCGCCTTTGGTAGTCCGCCGCATGCTGGGCAACCTGCGCCTGATCCGCCACTAGCCGCGATAAAGACCGCGCTCGCGAATCAACCGCTCCACCGCTGCTGGCAACAATTGCTGGCAGCGGTTTCCTTTTGCCAGGTAGGCGCGAATCTGGGTGGATGAGATCGGCACTTCGCGCATCGCTACCCATTGAGCACGAAACTTGGCTTGCAAGGGTTTCGGCAACAAGGTGCGGAAATCGTCGAGATCGGTGTTGTGGGTGCCTGGGCGCGGCACGAATAGGAAGCCTGCTAGATCCAACACTTCATCCAGACAATGCCAAGCGGGCAAATGGCTGAGAGAATCCATGCCCAGGACGAGGTCGATCTTGCCGTTGGGATCCTGCGCGTGTAATTCACGCAGGGTGTGCACGGTGTACGACGGCGGCGGGCGTTCCAGCTCCCATTCAAGCACGCGCTCCTGCGGACGACCCGAGGTGGCGGCCTGGAGCATGGCCAAACGATCTGCGGCCGGGGCCGGTGGCAGTTCCTGCTTATGGGGCGCGATGCGCGCAGGCACCCAGAGCAATTGATCCGGAGTGATTTCGCGATGGATGGCGTCGGCGATGGCGAGGTGCCCGAGATGAATCGGATCGAAGGAACCCCCACAGACGACGCGGTACATCAACCGGCCTCCGCCGAAAGACCGAGAGCTGCGGCAAGGTCGGCTTGGCCAACAGTGACTTCGCTGCGCTGGGCCATATCGCGAACCACGGCAGTGCCCGCTTGGCGTTCGGCTTCGCCGATGACAACGGTGAAGCGCGCGCCAATTTTGCCTGCTTCTTTCAGCTGCGCCTTCATCGATTTGCCACGGTGGTCGGTGACCACGGAGGGCGCGCCTTGACGGCGAAGATCGGCAGCGACGGCGAGCACAGCGTTGCGTTCTTGGGCAGAAACTGCCACCACATAAACCTCAGGAACCAATTCCCGCTTGAGGTCATCCATTGCTCCGGCAGGCGGCAAATTCAACTCGGCCAAGGCGAGTTCGGTGGCAGTGAATCCGACCGCAAAGCCGACGGCTGGCGTGTGTGGCCCGCCCACTTCTTCCACCAAACCGTCGTAGCGACCGCCACCACAGAGGGCGGAGCGGGCACCCAGCGGTGGGTAGTGGATTTCGAAGACCGTGCGGGTGTAGTAATCGAGGCCGCGAACGATGGAGGGATCTTCCACCGGCTGGCGGCCAAGAGCGCGCATGCCCTCCATGAAATCGGCAAAGTGCTGCGAGGAAGCTTCGCCCATCACGTCGCGCAGTCCTGGAGCTCCTTGATTCAGCTCTTGGCATTGCGGCACTTTGCAGTCGAGCAAGCGAAGGATATTGCGCTGGAAACGCTCTCGGCAATCGGCGCAGCGCGGACTGCTGCCCTCCTCTTCGCCCGACGGCGCCTTCGAGGAACCATCGGCGGCTTCAGCACCTTGGGTCGCCACGCCTGGGAATTGCGGAGCAAAAAATTCCCGCAACTTTTGACGCCACCGGTCGCGGTCGTCGGGGTCGCCCATGGTGTTGATGCGAACCTGGAGTTCGTCGCCAAAACCCAGCTCCTCGAAGAAACGCATCGCCAAATCGACGACCTCCACATCGAGGGATGGCTGATCCGAACCGAAGGCTTCGATGCCAAATTGGCTGAATTGTCGCTCGCGACCTTTTTGTGGCCGCTCGTAGCGGAACATTGGGCCTAGGTAGTACCACTTTTGCAACGGCGCCCGTGCCGCGAAGCCACCATTGACGTAAGCTCTTGCCACACCTACAGTTCCCTCTGGCCTAAAGGTGTACGAATCGCCCCCACTATCACCTCGGCGAGGGACGCTGAACATCTCCTTGGCGACCACATCTGAGGTTTCACCCAGAGAACGGGTGAAAAGTCGTGTTTCCTCGAACAGCGGAGGACGTATTTCGGCAAAGCCGCTGCTCTGGGCAAGCGACTGGGCGACTCGCTCCAGGTGCTTGACCAGGACCAGGTCCTCGGGAAACAGATCTCTGGTACCCCGTGTGGCTTGGAAGGAGTTTCGGGCCATTTGGCTGCAAAGCATAGCCTCGCGCCAAAGAATCCGGTCCGGCTTCAGGTCCCTTTCGGGAGGCTTTAGAAAGGCTGGTTGACTCCTGCCGCTGGCCCCCCTACTCTTTTCTGACCGTTCGCAAATCCCCCCGCGCACGGCTACCCCCTCTGAACCATGAAGAAGCAAATTCGCGCTCTGGCTGCCATCGCCTTGGCTGCTGGCTCCCTCTCGCTCGGCTCCTGCTCGGTTTTTGTCGCTGGTGGCAAGGCCGCCATGGACGGCGTGACCTACGTTTTGACCCCCGGCCACTACGTACACAGCAGTGATCCCTGGGGCTCCGATATGTTCTCCGAAGAAACTCGTGAGAGCCTGGCTGCGGAGTACGAAGCTCGTGACCGTGCCTTCCATAAGGATATGGAAAGCGTCTACGACGGCTTCAACAAGTTGTTCTTCAACTACGACAAGAACAACCCCTACGTGCACTAAGCACGGCTCGCAGCACAGCTGCCTCGCGACTCTCACTCTTTTCGAAGAGTGGGAGTCGTCTTTTCTATTTACCGGCTGGTTTTGCCTCTATTCGGCCGAGCTAGAAGCCGAGGAAATGTCGCCCTTCCAGACCCAAGGTCCCCTGGGAAGCAAAGGAAGGTGAAAGCCTTCAAGCAAATCAGCTGCGGTATTCAGCTGTTTGGGCCAACGTTTGAGAGCAGGCCCCAGCGTAGTCGCTAGCCAGGCAAGCATTTCGCTGGCGGTGGTTCCGTTGTTCCTGAACTGGCGCAAGGTGGTGTCGCCATGGCGCTTGGCCAATCGCCGACCGTCTTCGCCCACAACCAAAGGGACGTGAGCAAATTCAGGCACGTCGAAACCTAGGGCGCGATAGATCAAAGTCTGACGGCCCGCACTACTGAGCAAGTCGTCTCCGCGCAGAACCGAGGTTATGCCCTGTTCGGCATCGTCGATGACGACAGCAAGTTGATAAGCCGGTTCGCCGTCCTTTTTCCAAATGACGAAGTCACCGTATTGGTGATCCATCTTGTAGTGCACCCGCCCGACCACTCGATCCTCGAATTGGACCTCAGTACCAGCTGGAATGGCAAAGCGCCAACAGGCTTGTTTGCCAGTCTCATGCTCGGCCTCTTCAGCCGTCGACCAATTTCCGCGGCAGCTCCCAGGGTAAATTGGCCCCTCTTCGCCGGCGTGAGGAGCGGAGGCGGCTTGCTCCACATCTTTCCGCGTGCAAACGCACGGATAGGCCAATCCCATTTGAGCGAGTTGCTGCAAAGCGGATCGATAGCGGTTCAAACGAGGACGTTGGTAGTGCGGCCCGTGATCCCAGTCCAACCCCAACCATTGCAAATCCTCGATTGCCTGTCTGTCGGCTCCAGCTTTAACTCGCGGCCCATCTAAGTCTTCCATTCGCAAAGTGACTTCCCCTCCGCGACTGCGCGCGTCCAACCATGCGAGCAAAAAGCTACGCGCGTTGCCGAGGTGAAGGACGCCAGTTGGACTTGGCGCTAGTCGACCATGAAGCTGATTCGACCGAGAAATCGGAAAGCGATCTGACATCGGGTGAGCAGAAAAACAGGAGCAAGATCATCCTATTTTCTCGACAGCCCTTCGTCGACTCCATCCACTTCTAAGTTTTCCACCTGGGCAAGCAGCAGAGCTCCGTGCACATAGACACCCTCGTGCTCCAAGACCCTTTGGCATTCCAAAAAAGTGGCGCCGGTGGTCCAGACGTCGTCCACGATCCATAAACTGGGTGGCAAGCGGTTGCGAAATCCAGGTGCCAGGCCAAAGGCACCCTCCAGGTTTTGCCGTCTTGCGTGCGCGCCCAAACCTGCTTGCGCTGGTCGCCGCTGACGTCGACGGAGCAAGGGCAGATATTGGCTGCCTAAGTCTCTGGAAAGTCGTTGCGCCAGCTCGGCCGCCAGGTGCCAGCCCTGCCATCGGCGCCTCCAGGAGGGCGGTGGAACGGTGATCCATTGCGGGCAGATCCCGGAAGCTTGGACTTGGCGCAACAGACGCTGTGCCAAGCCATGCCATGCCGGGGAATGCGGGCTCGCTTTGGCTCGGAGGATCATTTGCCGCAGAGAACCTTGATAGAAACCGCTACGGCAGACTTGGATGCCGCTGGCATTGTGCAGGCCGCCACCACCTGGCGGCCAGCGCTGCTGACACGATTGACACACCACAGGTCGTGAACGGGAAGAGAGTTCGAACTTTCCAGTCCCTCCCAGTTCGACGGCCTGGGCATTTGCCAGCGACGATGGATTCTTCCGCGCATCATCCGCCGGACCACCGCAACTGGGACAAAGCGCTCCCAGTGCGGCCTCTAAGCATTGGGCAAAGGTACCGTCCACGCATAGAGGACGGGTTCGAGGTGCGTTGGTTACACCGAATTAAAACCGCGTCAATCGACCCGGCACCCGCGGACGATCAGGAATTCCAATCGCATCTCGCACCGAACGAATGTAATTCTCCAAAGTCTCGGTTTGGGTTGCTTCCACTCCAAATAAATCGCCGATTTCGCGAGTTAACTGGATGTGGTCCTCGAAGGCAAACTGGTTGGAACGTA
Source organism: uncultured Planctomycetales bacterium (assembly GCA_964565175.1). Lineage (GTDB taxonomy): Bacteria > Planctomycetota > UBA1135 > UBA1135 > UBA1135 > JACNIZ01. The sequence continues at coordinate 2,724 of CAZMDZ010000190.1, read as the reverse complement.
ACTGAGAACGCAGGTGGCTGCGCATCACCCGATCGACATGTCCATCGAGCAGGAACATCAAAGTTCCGCCGATGAAGATCAAACCGACCGAACCCCAAAATTGAATGGAAGGGTTCGCTGGGCCGGGCAACAAAACCGCTGCCAATTGAAGAGCCGTTCCCGATAGGAAATAAATCGCGGCCACCAAACTCCGGCCTTTGGCCATCACCGACGCGCGCAAACCGGTCAAGGACTCGGGCGACACCCCCAGCACAAACTGAACTCGAGTGCGCGGACGTCCCCGCCCAACCGAAGTGATCATGAACACTCCAGCAAGGAAATAACACACCAGACCGAGGACGACCCAGTCGGTGCAAAGAGTTAGGACGACTTCCTGTGCGGTGGCTTCTGGCACTTCAATATCCTAATCCACAGCAGCTCCGGCTTAAACTCAAAACCAAAGCCATTGGCTGAAAAACACCTAGGGCCGTGTCTTCCACGGCCCTTGGCATCTTGGAACCTCATGCAGCGTTCTGCCGGTTGCGTTCTTCGCTCCGACGATCGCTGCTCTTCCTCTGAACATCCTTGGCCAAGCTGCGCTTGCCGGCCTTCAAAACCTCGCTAATAGCCGCGAACGGAGTTTTATTCACACAGTGCAGGACCGTACGTTTACCGCGGGTAGTTTCAATAGCTATCGAGCACAAACAGTCGACGCGGCCCTCCCTCATGCTGGACCGGTCTAGGCGTATTTGAACACCCTGAATGCTCTCGGAGAAACGAGCCAGGACCTGACGCGTTTTGTGGTGTGCGAAGGACTCGATCTGTTCGGTGGAAACTGAAAAAGGCTGCCGAATGATGATCTGTACGTTCATGTTTCTGGGGGTAAGGGGTGAAATCCTGTCCTTCACGGCTGCCTAAGCCCCCATCATTAGAGAATTTGCGCTCTAATTTACCCAAACCCCAGATTGCTCGCCTCAGTTGGCTATTCCCACTCGATGGTTCCCGGCGGCTTGGAGGTGATATCCAAAACCACTCGGTTGATCCCGCGCACCTCGTTGATCACCCGGTTGGAGATCGCCTGCAAGCACTCGCGGCTGGGGTAAACCCAGTCCGCGGTCATGCCATCACTGGATTGCACCGCCCGAATTGCACATGCCTCTTCGTAAGTGCGTAAATCGCCCATCACGCCGACGGAACGCGCTCCAGTCAGCACCGCGAAATACTGCCACACACCAGCATGCTCGCCGCGAGTCTCGAATTCGTGGCGGACGATGGCGTCGGCGGCGCGGAGGAGTTCAATTCGGGTGGGCGAGCATTCGCCGACGCAGCGCACGGCCAAGCCAGGCCCCGGGAAGGGTTGGCGGCCGACCATTTCTTCAGGCAAGCCAAGGACTCGACCCAATTCGCGCACCTCGTCTTTAAACAACAAGCGCAGCGGTTCGACCAAGTCCATTTCCAAATCATCGGGCAATCCGCCGACGTTGTGGTGAGATTTAATCACCGCAGTCGCCCCACCGTGGGCGGCGACCGATTCAATGACGTCGGGGTAAAGCGTGCCTTGGCCAAGAAAATGCGCCTTTTGAAAGCGTTTCGCTTGTTCGCGGAAAACCTCGACGAACTCGTAGCCGATAATTTTGCGCTTGGTTTCCGGGTCTTCTTCTCCGGCTAGCTTTTCAAGGAAGCGATCCGCCGCATCGACCACCGTCAGGTCGAGGTCGAAATGCTTCATAAAAGTGCTTTCGACGATGTCGCGCTCACCGGCCCGGAGCAAACCATTATCGACGAAAATTGCATGGCACCGCTTGCCAATCGCCTGCTGGCAAATCGCACCCACCACGCTGGAGTCCACTCCACCGGAAAGGCCAAGCACGATCTCGCCGTCTTCGCCGACTTGCTCGCGCACGCTGCGGATCAGCTCTTCGGCTAAGTCGCCTGGAGTCCAATCGCCCTTGCAACCGCAAACCCAGTGCAAAAAGTTGCGCAGGATAGTTGCACCCTCGCGGGTGTGAGCGACTTCGGGGTGGAACTGAAGACCATACAGATGGCGCTTTTCGTCGCCGATGGCCGCCTCGGGGCAATTTTCGGACTGGGCAATGCGGGCAAAACCAGTCGGCAATTTGGCAACGCGATCGCCATGGCTCATCCAGACGACGGTTTCTCGACTGACCCCGTTGAACAAGCCTTCGTCGCTCAACACTTCCAACGGTGTAAAGCCAAACTCGCGCTCTTCGCCGCCGGGAATCACTTTGCCATCGAGGTGATGACAGATCCACTGCATGCCGTAACAAATCCCCAAGACCGGAACTCCGACGTCCAGGATTTCACGGCTCATTTCAGGCGCGTCGTCGTGGTAGGCACTCGCCGGTCCACCCGACAAGATGATGCCTTTGAGGTCGCTCCCGAGGTGTTCATGCGCCAAGTGCGCCGGAACCACTTCGGAGAAAACGTGATGTTCGCGCACGCGGCGCGCGATCAGCTGCGTGTACTGCGAGCCGAAATCGACAATGAGGATGCGTTCGTGCATGTCAGGAAATGGCCTTAGTCGGCCATCCAGTAGTTCGGGGCTTCTTTGGTCACGCGCACGTCGTGCGGATGGCTTTCACGCATGCCAGATCCGGTGATGCGGACGAAGCGTGCTTTGGCGCGGAAAATTTCTAGGGTGTCGGCACCGATGTAACCCATGCCAGCGCGAATGCCGCCGACGAATTGGTAAACAAACGGAGCCAACTGTCCTCGACTGGGCAC
>CAZMDZ010000189.1:0-7688 GCA_964565175.1 uncultured Planctomycetales bacterium | reverse complement strand
TGGCAAGACTTGGGCGCAATTCAAAGCCGCCCTGCTTGGCCAGATAGGCCACTATTTGAACCAAACCTTTGCGTAATTGCCCCTGTTCATGATGGAGCAAGCGATCACCGATAACGCCGCCAGCGACGGCTGGAATAATGAGAGCGCCAAGCACCAGTTTCAAACTGAGTTTGGAGCGAATTCTGGTTAAGGGGGGCATGAAGGATCCACCGACCTGCAAGGACAGGTCTGGCGCCACTGATTGAGAGGGATCGCCGTGAGGCGAGGAGGGAACCCCCTATCGGCTAAGCAAGCGCCGAACTGAAATCGCTAACGGATGGCGCGATACACGCCTGAGTTTTGTTGCGCTAGCTTGCCCAGAAATAATCCGGATTCATGGGGAGCGCTCAGGCCAATGGTGCTGACGCGCACGTTTTTCCAACGGTTGCGGCGTTGCACCCACGACAAAATTCGCACCGGTTGCTGGATCGATCCAGCGGATGGCATGCCGTCGGTAAGCAAAATGATCTCTTCGACGTCGTCGGTGCCAAAGGCTTTCTCCAAGCCACCGAATAGATTGGTGCCGCCGTCAAAGTCATTGCTCTCTAGCCACCGCGTGGCGCTGTTAATACGCGCTTGCTCATTGGCTAGCAGCCGGCCAGCGGACAGCCGTGAAACCTGATCGGAAAAAAAGATTACGTCGAATCGGGCTTGCTCGGGAAGGTTGGGAAGCAGGCGAACCAATTCCCCCACTGCCCGTTTGCCGCGCGACTTTTGGGCTTCGGCCATGCCAGAGTTCATCGATCCCGATGAATCCAAAACAAAGATGACCTTGTCTCCCAGCAACGGGATTCCCATATAAGACAAAGTGTGACTTTCTTCGCCATCATCGGCTTTGGGATGGCGGAAGTCGGTGCCTTCGGTGCGGTGCTTGAGGAAGAAATATTTCCAACTGCGGGCGTCGGCGCCAATCTTGTAGCCGGTGATCTCTTGCAGCAGGGCGACAGCGCTATGGCGAGCCCGACCTTCACGCTCTTCGACGACTTCAATCAAATAGCGGATGTCGTCTTGGCACGGATTGCGACCAATGATGTCAATCGCCTCAAGTAACAAAGCACCTTGAGCGGTGGAAAGACGTCGTACCGCTTCGACGTGGGCAAGAATCGAACCGCGGTCAGCCAAGCCACGCAATGCAGCAACTCGGGCAATGGTCGGTTGCTTTTCATTGCGCAAAATGCCCATGGCAAAACGATCGCCGCCATCCTGGTCAGCGATGGTCATTCCGTACACGGCTTCAGCTTTGACGATCGAGGTCCGACTGCGGACATACTTTTCCAAGTCCGGAATCGCTTGCTCGCCACATCGCCCCAAGCAGCGCACATAATCCGCCACCCATTCCCCACGAGCAACGCTCTTCGCTTCGACAAGCAACTCGTAGTCCAAGCGGCCGTTGCGGACGGCCAGTTCCTCGAGCATTTGCACCCTGGCCTGCGCTGGCAAGCTGCGGTTGGCCATCTTTTTCTGCAACGAGCCTGAACTTACGTTCTCAATTCCATTGAATTGCGGAACGCAGGCTAGCAGAAAGGTGAGGGCAACCAGCATTGAGGGCGGGGGGAACGTTTAGTCTACTACCATGCAGATTTTGATCGACCTGGACCTGCCAGGCCTTGAGAACTCCTTGGCAGAATTGCTACCTGCCGGAATTCGCTTAGAGGGTCTCGAAGCGCGTGGAAGCCAGTTGCGCGCCAACTTGCACGCTCCGATGGTCGGTTCGTGCACGCTAACGGCGGGGCTACAGATCGCAGGCAGCCAGGCGGTGCTCAGCCAATTCGACTTGGAAGGAGCTGGTCTGGCCAAACCATTCGCATTGTCAGCATTGAAGCGCAAAATCGCTGAAGTCGACCAGCGCAAAGGCGGCTGGAGGATCTGGGGGGACAGCGAAGGGGACAGACTCCACCTCAATTGGTCATAAACATGACGACGAGGCTGCTCCATGGATTGCTATTAGGTGCGCTGTTGGCCAGCGTTTCCTTATTCCTGGAGTTATGGGGCCATTACCAAGGTTACCCCTACCACCACGACTACGCCTTTTTCTGGAGCTGGCTACCCGAATACGCCCTCGCCGGCGCCCTTCTTGGATTGTTGACGTCGGGCCTCAGTCGGCTCTCGACCCAATCCGGTAATCTCTTTAGACAGCAGGGGTTATACCTTTCCGCGGGGTTGATCGCAGGGGCAGTTCTCCTGCTTTTCGGAATGCAATCTGAGGTTCAACCGATAGTAGCCTGGAGCAGTGGCATCGCTTCCGCCCTGGTCGTTTATTGGCTTCTTTGCCGTTATGCCCGGAGCCGCTGGGCATGGGTGTTTTCCGGCTTCACCACCCCTTGGTTCTGCGTGGTTGCCCTGAGCGGCGTGTTTGGGATTGGGGCAGCTCAAGGCTATTTGGGTTCCGATTCCTGGAAAACTCCGGTTGGCTGGCCGCAATCCGATCGGACCGAAAACCCGGTCTACCCAAACGTGCTCCTCGTCGTCCTGGATGGCGTCGGCGCCGACCATTTGGGTTGTTATGGCTACCACCGCTCCACCAGCCCTGAGTTGGACCGCATCGCAAGCGAGGGCGTGGTGTTCGAGAAAGCCTTTGCCGCTTCGCCCTGGTCCCTGCCTAGCCACGCCAGCTTGCTGACTGGGCTCCAGCAAAGCTCTCACGGCGCTGGGTGGGAACACCCCTTCCTAGCGGACGGCCAACACAAGTCCCCCGGCATCAAAGATGCCTACACCTTGGCCGAAGCACTTTCCAATCGCGGCTTCCAAACTTGCGGCATTAGCGACGACCCGTACCTGAATGCCGATCACGGCCTCAGTCAGGGCTTTGAGTATTACTTCGATCTTCACAATCGCTCGATCCCCGATCGCTTGTTCTTGGCCAAGTGGCTGGACTCCATCGGCATGAGTCCGTCTCAACAGCCATGGCAAAGCAATAGTCAACAAGCGGTGTCCACAGCGCTCTCTTGGCTCAAGCAACCGCGCTTTCGCCAACCGGACCAACCTTTTTTCCTCTTCCTCCACCTCGACGAAGCCTGCGCCCCCTATCGCCTGCCAAAGGAATTTCCCGACGCCACTCGCTTCTTGCCCCCAGAGGTTGACCCAACTTCACTCACCGCAGCACACTTCGGCGAGGAAGATCAACGCCACCTCTTCCACCAGGGCAAACGCGAGCTAGAGCCACAGGAAGCAACTGTGCAAAAGGCGCTTTACGACGCCTCCGTTCTTTACTTGGATGGGCAAATTCAAGTGCTGCTGGAAGGCCTACGTGAACAAGCATTGCTGGAAGAAACCTTGGTTATTTTCACTTCTTCCCATGGAGAAGAATTTCTCGAGCAGGGTCGCTTTGGCCATCAATTCTCGCTATCGGATCGCATTTTGCATGTTCCGTTGATCCTGCGCATGCCACGCTTGTTGCCAGCTGGCCGACGCGTGGACGAATTAGTTTCTCTGGTAGATGTCACGCCAACCGTGCTCGGTGTACTCGATCAGGCAACCGAACTGCCGCCCCGGAACGGTCAGCTGCTATGGGAGGGCTTCAATTTGGTTCCCGTTATCAAGCAGCAACAAGCTGGGCCACGCGATTGGGTGCTGGCCGAATACCAAAACCCCGCCCGACTGCTGCTGCAGAAATGGAGCGGCTTTTCGCCGACTCAAACCCAGCGGGCCAGGTCAATTACTGCTCTACGCACAGAAAGCGGCAAGTTTTTCCGCTTTGGGGACGGCACTTCCGCCTTCCTCGAGTTGGCTCAAGATCCAGACGAAAACGCAGCAGAACGCCCTGGCATGGAAGCACAAGCTGGCCGCATGGAAGAGGACTACGGCCTGAAATTGCAACGGCTGTTGAATTGGCTCAAGACTCGGCGAACCATCTTGGAAGGTGTTCAAGTAGGTGCGGCGGAACGGTCGGCGTCGACCTTGGCAAAGGAAAGCGCCCAGACTTTGACGGTGCCAGCGAACCTTTTGGGTTGGGCTGAAGATTGAGTTGGGGCTAGGCGAACTTGCCGTTTGCCAACCAAGTGGCGACCAGGACGATGAATCCGTGCCAACCGAGGTAAACCCACAGGTCTGAGCGCCGCCATTTCCAGGTCGGACGTTGCGATTGGCGCATGCCCATGCGCAACACAAGCGCCTCCAATGTCCCAAGCCCTACCCAAACAGTTCCCACCGCAACCAGCCAAGATAGCCAGGACAGATGCGGTGCATAACCTGGCTCGCCCTCTACGGGTAATAGGCCAATCGCTCCAGATGACACCAAGATCTGGCTCAATGCCCAACTGCAGCCGACTGCTGCCAGCAACAGCATGGTCGTGCGACGAAAGAAGTGCCCGAGAGTGAACCAAATCGCCCACCACTTCAAAAATAATGCTAGCGCAAGCACTACGGGATGACCGAGTGCATCAAGAATGGCTGCGGTCGGAGTCACGGGCGAATGGGCCTGGTTAAAGGATCAACTGGAGCATAAGCGATGGAGCTGCTCCAGGCGGTAGATTCCGGAATCATGCTGATCGCTAAACAGCAATCGGTAGGCATAACGACCGACGGGTTGCATATCCAGCAACTGGATTTGGCTGGACACGGTGCTTGGGTCCAACAGGGGTTCACCTGTCACCTCGTTGACACATAACGCGCACGGGCAAGCTTTGCGCAATTCGTCAGGTGAAAGTTGCGCCTCGATTCCATCCGCCCAAGAAAAGGAAATGGCGTCTCCCTGCCGCTTGATCGAACGAAGTTCGCTCGCCATCTTGCTGCTGCCTAATGCGAAATTTCAGCCTTGCTAGTCGAGTAGCTAGGCGTTTCCTTTTGGTAGCGGAGGCGGACGTTCTCGCGCCCCATGTCTCGCAATCGCGACGAACTCTTTTTTAGCCCCAAGTCGTGGGCTTTCGACACCACACTCTTCAGGGTCCGATTGAGGGCGTGAGCAATTTCGAGGTTTGGTGTTTCGGGGTAAAGTTCCGACAACTTGGCGACATCGTCAGAGGTCCATCGTGGCATGCGCACACGCTGTCCGTTCCCACGCCGACGCTGGAAACCCTTGTCCTTCGCTAACCGAAATTCGGCCGCTTTTTCTTCGATGTCGCCTACCGGGCGACCAAGAATTACGACCAAATCTTCCGTCGTTCGAGTGCCGTAGTGGCGCTTGAGCAGCTGTAAATCTTCAGCGGACCAGTCGCGGGTGCGCACTTCGCCTTGCAGCTCGCGCACCTTACGCTCGATGTCTGCCTTGGTGCGGCGGAGCACCAATTCCATCACTGGGTACTGGGCAACCCCCCAGTATTCCTTCAGCAGATAGACCTCCTTCGTCGCCCAAGGACCCGTGCGTAAGTCCCCTTTAAATACCTTCTTAGCAATCCGACGCACACTTTCCACGGAGCGGTTCAGTTCCCTTCCTAAGGCCTTGTCAGGTACCTTGCCGAACTTGCGCTTAAGCTTGTCCAGTTCAGCGTGGGACCATGGGCCTTTGCGCCGGCGGGAGACGCTTTGGGTGCCTTGGACGTCGGTGTTCATACCATGGCTAGTATGCACGTCGAGTGGATGTAAGTGCAAGCCCCATCAAGAAGAAGGACCAACAAATTGTTCGACAACGGTGCTCCAGGCTTGTCCGGCCACCTCAGTGAGGGCGGCAAAAGCCGACGCCGAGTCCTTGCACGCCGCCGCCCGATGGGCGAGTTTCTTGAGCTCGTCTTTTTCGAGTACGTTGAGCACTGCTTTGAGCTCGGGCACAAACGGCGGGCTGACCGACATGTGGTCGAAGCCCGCACCAACCATGAACAATGCGCCCTCAAGCTGCCCGGCCATCTCGCCGCAGACCGATACCGGCACTCCAGCCTGATTGCAGGTTTTGGCGATGTGGCGCAGCACCCGCAAGTGAGCCGGATGAAATGGTTGGTACAAATCGGCCACCCAGGGGTTATCGCGGTCGACCGCAAACAGGTACTGAACCAAGTCATTGGTTCCGACCGAAACGAAGTCCACTTCCTCCACAATCTCGGAGAGCGCCATGGCGGCGGCTGGAACTTCGAGCATCGCCCCCAAAGGCGGCGACGGAGCCCCTTCCGGCAACACCTGTTTGATCAGTTCGCGCACTTCCCGCACTTCTTCAGCCACCGTTAGCATCGGCAACATGATGCGCAGGTCGCCATGCGGGTGAGCTTCTATCAGGGCTTGAATTTGAGCCAGCAGCAGGTCTTTCCACTTCAGCACCAAGCGCAAACCGCGCCACCCCAACGCCGGATTGCGCTCTTCAGGCATGCTGAAATAGCGCAGCGTTTTATCGTTGCCGATATCGAGCGTGCGAAAGACCACCGGCTTGCCCGGGAAGTGATCCAGCAATTGACGGTAAACCTTTGCCTGTTCGGCTGAGCTAGGAAAGGTCGGTCGCTCCATGTAAGCGAACTCGGTACGGAACAAGCCGACGCCATCGACGATGCCAGCATCGAACATGTTCAAATCTCGTGGCGATTCGACATTGACCATGACCGAGACAGGCGAACCACAGGCAGTCGTTGCTGGCTTGGCTGCGTTTTCCGTCAAGACGTCGTGCAAAACGGCACGCTGCTCCGCCTTTTCAATCGCAGCGTCTTGCTCAGCTTGATCTACGCCAAGCAATAAGCGCGCGTTATCGGCGTAGATGATTGCATTTTCGCCAGGAATGCATTGTTGACTGAGTTGATCGACGCCGGTGACGGTCGGAATGCCGAACGATCGGGCGACCACCGCACCATGGCTGAAGCGGCCACCGCGCTTGCAAATGATGCCAGCAAGTTTTTCCCGAGGTAGTCGCGTAGCTAGTGAGGGCACCAACTCCTCGGCAACCAAAATGATCGGCCCCGATTCTGCACTAGCCAAAGTTTCCTGCTTGCCCATGGCAAGTTCGCGTTGTACCGCAAACCATGGATCGCGCAGGTCGCCCGCCCAGTTTTTCATGTCGCCGCCTTCGAGGTTTTCGAACAGCTGGCTGAACTTCTCGACTACCAATTGGATCGCCGACTCTGGCGCCATCAACTTGTCGACCATCTGCTCGCGAATTTCACGCAACGCCGATGGGTCTTTCAATACGGCAATTTGAGCGCCGTAAATCGCAGCATCTTGGATACCAAGCTCGCGCGCAGTTGCAGCCTGCACTCGCTCCAATTTTTTAATCGCACGCTTGCGAGCAGCGTCGAACAGCAACCCGGCGGATTCCACCTGGTCCGCGGTAATCGACCGCATCGGCACCTCGTAAGTGCCGCCTTCATCGGCAAAGGCAATCGCCCCGGTTCCAATACCAGGGGCGACGGTCTGCCCGAAAAGCTCCAGTCGTGCCACTCGATCAACCGCCTGCGGCAGCCTCTTGCTTCGATTCAGTCCGACGCCATGCAGCAGACTTGGCATCGAGGATGTCGCGCAGATCTTCAATCTTGACCCGCTCTTGCTCCATCGAATCGCGCTCGCGAAGGGTCACGGTGCCGTCGCTCAAGGTTTCGCCGTCGACAGTCACGCAGTACGGCGTGCCGATCTCATCTTGGCGGCGATAGCGACGACCAATCGATTGGTTTTCCTCAATCGCAGTTCGGAAGTGGCGACGCAATTGCAGCTCAACCTCGGCGGCCTTCTCCGGCATGCCTTCCTTTTTCACCAGCGGGAAAATCGCCACCTCAACCGGGGCAATGCTGGGGTGGAAATGCAGC
>CAZMDZ010000188.1:0-7706 GCA_964565175.1 uncultured Planctomycetales bacterium | reverse complement strand
AACAAGCGTTGGATCAAATCACCGCGAAGGCGGTGGAGTACATCGGCGAGCGCGCTAAAACGAAGCAGCCATTTTTTCTCTATCTCCCGCTGACTGCCCCGCACAAACCCGTTTTGCCAGCCGAGCGATTTCGCGGAAAGTCGGGGATTGGGCCTTATGGTGACTTTGTGATGCAAACGGATTGGGTGATTGGGCAGGTGGACCAAGCTTTGGCCAAAAACGGAGTGAAAGAAAACACTCTGGTGATGATGAGTAGCGACAACGGCTCTTTCATGTACCGGCTTGACGCCGCCGAGAGTCCGCAGCAAGCAAAAAAGGCGTCAGCTTCTCCGCAAACTTCTGGGCAACCAGCGGAGCTATTGGATCATTCCAAGGATCCAACAGTGCAGGGATTCCTCAGTCAAACTCACCGCGCCAACGGTCCTCTGCGCGGTACCAAAGCCGATATTTGGGACGGCGGCCACCGCGTTCCCTTGTTGATTCGTTGGCCCGGAAAGGTGGAAGCGTCCAGCGTTTGCCATCAAGTGGTGAGCCTGGTCGACGTGATGGCAACTTGCGTGGAAGTCGCTGGTGCCACGTCACCAACTGGCGCGGCGGAAGATAGTCATAGTTTGCTGCCATTGATGCGCGGTCGCTCCGGTTGGCAGCGAGAGCCGGTGATTCAGCATTCCGCCAACGGCACCTTTGCCATCCGCCAGGGGAAGTGGAAACTGATCGACGGTCGCGGCTCCGGCGGCCGCGGCAAACGAACCGAGACTGACCTCGATTGGAACATCCAGCTTTACGACATGTCCGACGACCGAGGCGAGCGACGAAATTTGGCCGCTGACCAACCAGAGATCGTGGCTGACTTAATGGCAGAACTACGCCGTCTTCAAAGCGGCCAGTGAAGCCGATGGGTGGCGGCAATCGCGCCCATCGCTTTTTCCTCGACCCCAGTTTGCTCGGCGAATTGCGGCCAGTTGCGCACCGCCGCTAAAACTTCTCCAAGGATGTCCTGCCAAGCATTGCGCCGCAGCGAGGCAGCTTCAGCGCATGCGCGGAGGTCGTCGGCGTGGAAGGCGTCGCGCTTTTGATTCAAGCTCATTTTATGGCGACTGGTCCAATCGCCATCGGGGTTGTAACTGTAGGTTACATCAAAGGCTGGCGACAAGCTCCAGCGCCCCGCCTTATCCATTAAGAATGCGATGTTCTTGACGTGATCATCTTGGTTACGCGCCACCACATTGAACACCGCTCGACGGAATTGTTGCTCGCGCTGTTCCATGCTCAGCTCTAGTTGGCGCATGACCAAAAGCGCTTGTTCGTAGGAATACGCGCCAGCCATGTTGAAGTCGAAATGCGCCAAACCGCCAAGCGATTGCATGTGCAGTTTGCTGCCGTCATCGCCGCGGTCGAAGCGCTTGGTCATGAAGTGGCTGCGGCCGTTTTCTTGCAAGAGCTGGCACGGCATCATGTTGATCCCGGCGGCCGATGCCATCTTCGAATAGGCGTATTCAATTCGGCCAAACCCCAGCGGATCGGTGAGTTCGCGATCGCGGTTGTTGCGCACGCCATCGAATTTCAACAGCCAGTGCTCGAAGCCACTTTGATGGTCGGCTTCGCCGGACCGAATTTCGCCGCTTTGTGGATTCCAGGCAATCACTGCCTTGGCCCGCGCGCCGCCCGCCGAAGTGCCGACGCGCAGAATATCGCGCACCGTGTCGCTCTCATCGCCACTGAGGAGCGAACCGCTTAGGGCATTGCGATCACTCAAGACCCGGCTCGCCAGGTCCACCAGAGCGGCGACGTCGAGTGGATGGCTGCGCTGGTTTTTGGCGTCGATCGCTGGGGCGAATTCCAGCGCACCCATGCCGCGCGCGCCGCTGTAACAAAGCCGTTCCACCGGATTGAAGGTCTCAGGCGTGCGCCCTTGAGACGCCAGCCACGCATTGATCAAGGCATTGCCAAATCGGTCCGGGAGGACGTCGGCGAGCATGCCGGGTAAGCCGTGAAAGCTGTCGCGGCTTAGGCCGGGGAAGGAGTAAATCGTTTCGGCCAGCGGCATCTGCAGCGGTGAGACCTGAATCCCGCTTGCCAAAAATGCCTTTTGGAATTCGAACAGACCAAGGCTGCGCTCGGCATCCCAGTGAATCGCGCCGATGCTCGTGCCCCACATTTTGACCGCCGCTGTCGTCATTGGTCTTCACCCCACTTCCAGCCACCTTCTTCTTTTTCCGGTTCCCGTCGCGCCGACGACGCCCGCTGCCGCAATTTGCCGTCGTTTTCTAGAACCTGCATCGGGCTGATTTCGGTGGTGGGGACTAGGTCTTCGAGCCGTTGGAGCAGGCCTAAGGCTTGAAGGATCCGAACCAAACCGCTGAGCTGCACCGATTCCCCCGCTTCCAATCGCGTAACCGTTGACCTGGAAACGCCCGCCTCCTTCGCCAGCTGCTGCTGGGTGATGTTGCGGCGAACGCGATAGCCTGCGATGGAACGGCCGAGTTCTGCTATTGCAGTTTCGTCGGCTCCATGGCCGGAGTTAGTGTCTGAGTTTTGACTCATTAGGCCCTTGATCAGCCATTATTGTATCAAAAATGAGGCAAAAAGTGAAGAGGGCAAAAGGTGCCGCCCAACGCGACCAAGTTCTGGAGCTGGAGGTAGTCGCGAAAGGGGCAAGCTTTGGGGAGGAAGCCAGGCCCCATCCTAAATTTGGCGGCAGACCTGGCCGCCTGAATCCGGTGAATTTTTGGTTAGATTTCACCGTCTGCGAGCTAAGAAGCAGAGATTGCCCAGGCTAGCTATGCCCGTGACCACCGCCCAAACCCGCCGGTTACTCGCCGAATATTTGCTCCACAGATTTCCCCAGATCGAAGAAAACGAATTGGCGAACGACGCATCGCTTCTCACCGCTGGCCGTCTTGATTCTCTAGGAGTGCTCGAGTTAGTGGCCTTTCTCGAACAAACCTACGAAATCCAGCTAGCGGATGAGGATTTGGTGCCGGAAAACTTTGACAACCTTTCGGCTTTGGTGAATTTTGTGGAGCGGCGGCAATGACCGGCGAAACGTTGGCGCTGGTTCTGCAGCGAACCGTCGCCAAGCATCCTCAACGGGTTGCATTGGTCGACGACGAGGGTGCGTTGACCTATCAACAGCTCGACGCGGCGGTGCGGAGATGGGCGTCGGCGTTGATGGCGGCTGGTTTGGAGCCCGGGCAGCGATTGGCCTTGTTGTTGCCAAAGGACCGGAACAGCGTTTTAGCCATCTTTGCTGCGGCCACGTTGGGGGCGGTGTTCGTGCCGGTCAATATGCAATTCAAAGCAGAGCAAATTCGATCCATCCTCGAGGATTCCGAAGCCGCTTTGATTTTGAGCGACACGAATCATTGGCGGAGATTGGATCTACAACTCCATCTGCCGAAGGTATTGATGGTCGAGGAACTACCCCAACGATCTACCTGCGAATCCAACTATTCCCCGCAAGCCGACGACCTCGCCGCATTGCTTTACACCTCGGGGTCTACCGGTAATGCAAAGGGCGTCATGCTTTCTCAGGCCAACTTGGTGGCGGGTGCTCGCATCGTTAGTCACTACTTGGGCCTAAGTGAACGCGACCGGCTGCTTGCCGCTTTACCTTTTAGTTTTGATTATGGGCTGAATCAACTCTTCAGCGCGGTTTGGTGCGGGGCCGCAGTGCGATTGTTGGAGTTCACTTTTGGCAACCAAATTGTGCAATGTCTCAAACGGGATGGCTGCACCGTACTAGCTGGCGTGCCGACCATGTGGGGGATTCTGGTGACGATGACCCCATGTTTTACGAAGCCACTGCCCCAGTTGCGGCTGCTGACGAATAGCGGTGGCGCGCTGCCACTTCAAACCATCGCCGCTCTTCAAGAGATTCAACCGCAGGCGGATTTGGTGTTGATGTACGGCTTGACCGAAGCCTTTCGTTCGACCTTTGTGCCGGTGACCGAGCTGGCCACTCATCGGCAGTCGATCGGTTGGGCAATGCCCGAGACCGAGATCTTCCTGGTGGATTCCGATCACCAGCTATGTGCGGTCGGCGAGCCAGGAATGTTGGTGCATGCCGGGCCGACCGTGGCGATGGGTTACTGGCGCAACACTTCCGCCACAGCACAAGTTTTTCGGCCCGATCCACGCCATTCGGTCAAGCATCCCTCGTCCAACTCGGGCATTTCGGTGGATCATTCCTCGCCCAAAGTGGTGTACTCCGGCGATTATGCTGTGCAAATAGCCGACGGCTCCTTTCGCTTTCTCGGTCGCAAGGATGCGCTGATTAAATCATGCGGCTACCGCATTTCTCCGACCGAAGTCGAGGGCGCGTTGCTCAGTCATCCAACCGTGCAGTCCGCCGCCGTCATCGGCATTCCCGACGAACTGCTCGGCCAACGCGTGCACGCCATTTGCGTCGCGACGGACTCCACGCAGATGGAAGCCCACGTCGTATTGCGAGCTGTGGCCAAGCGCTTAGCCGCCCACCAAGTCCCACGCGCCTTGGAGTGGGTCAAGGAGTTGCCGTTAACCAGTCACGGCAAAATCGATTACCAACAACTTCAAGCCGAGAGAGTGGATGTTGCGTGACTCGCAGCTCCAAGCTCTGGCCGAGCAATTTGGCACGCCGCTTTTTGTGGTGGATGGCGCTCGTCTGAAGCAGCAGTATCAAATACTGCGTGAAGCTTTGCCGTGTGATACGCAAATCCACTATTCGGTGAAAGCCAATCCAGCTCCAGCGGTCATCCGTGAATTTTTGACCTTGGGCGCGGGAGTTGAGATTGCCTCCAAAGGCGAGGGGATCTGGGCTAGTCTTGCTGGAGCAAATCCGCAGCAGTTCATTTTTGCTGGACCGGGGAAGTCAAAGACTGAATTGGAATGGGCGGTGGCGGAAGGCGTCGGCCAGATTCATGTGGAGTCTCTGGCTGAGGTGGAAATGCTGAGCGGGATTGCGTCGGCCATGGGGAAACGGGTGCAAATTGCCTTGCGCATCAACCCCGATGCCGCAGTTGCGGGAGGGGCAATGCGGATGGGCGGGATGCCGTCGCCTTTTGGAGTCGACGAGGAGCAGTTGGAGGAATGGTTGCCGCGCTTGGATGCGGCGGCAGGAGTGGACTTGATCGGTCTCCATCAATTTGCCGCAACCCAAGTGCTCGATGCCGACGTCCTGCTGAATCAGTGGGCCCATGCCATCGAGCTGGGGCACAAATTCGATTCCATCCTTGGTCGTCCACCCGAGGTGGTGGACGTGGGCGGCGGTTTGGGCACGCCGCTTTATGAAGGCGATTCGCCGTTGGATTTAAAGCGTTTGGCCGCGGGTTGCCGGCAGTTGCCGCCGCTGCCGCAGGGGTGTCGGTTGTTGGTTGAGCCAGGGAGATTTCTGGTTGGACCAGCGGGCAGTTATTTGTGTCGAGTTCGCAATGTCAAAGAATCGCGCGGCAAGACCTTCGTCATCGTGGATGGTGGAATGCATCATCATTTGGCAGCGTCCGGGAACCTGGGGCAAGTGATCAAACGCGATTTCCCAATCCGCCAATTGATCGGTGCAAGTGCCGCCGCCGACGAATCGAACATTGAAGCCACTGAAGTCGCCCAAATTTGCGGCCCGCTGTGCACGCCATTGGACGTGCTTGCTCGCCAAGCACAGGTCTACCAACCCAAGCGCGGCGACTTTTTCTTAGTCGAACAGTCCGGTGCTTATGCCGCGACGGCCAGCCCGATGCACTTCTTGAGCCACCCAGCTCCTGCCGAAATTTTGGTCGACGCCAGTGGCTCTGTTTCAATCATTCGCCCCGCTGGTGACGAGCGCAACCTAGTTCCAGCTTATACGGTGCCAGGCACTGTGGCCTCGGACGATGGAGTACCTGACGTTCTGACATCGGACTCGTCGACGCCCGAATCCTTGGGCTTGGACCGCCAAGCCGAGCATCCAAATCAAACGGCGCAATGGCGCAGCTGAGTGCCTTGCGCCGAGCTTTACGACCGTTGAAGCGATGGTTTCGGCGCTGGATTTACCGCCGTTGGGATTTGATCATTGCGGTGCGCGATAACCGACAGCCGCTTTACCGAATTCCGCGCCTGGGGTTTGATCGAAGCACGCTCACGATCAAGCTGGCTGAGCCAGGCGACGAACATTTTTATCACCAACCGCAATGGCAGCACTTGCACGCCAAGTTCAAAGACCGCATCCACAACTTGGAAGGCTTTGGCTGCGTGATGGGAGTGGTCAATGGCAAGCTAGTTTCCCAGGGGCCTTATGTCATCGGCAAGTATTACGACCGCGGAATGCGTCATTGTTTCGATCCTGGGCCGCATGGGATTTATTGGTTCGAGGGCGAGACCTTGCCGGAGTGGCGCAGTCGAGGAATGGCGTTGATTGGTATGAATTGGTTGTTTGAAAGGTTTGACGAGTTGACCGGTTGCGATCGAATCATGACCTACTACCGGATGGATAATCGAGCTTCGCGGCGCCTGCACGACCGCTACTTCTTCACTCCACAGTACCGTTTGATTTGGCGGCAGCTAGGGCCGCTTAAGTGGACGCGGAAAACGTCGGTGCCGCGGTCATTTGCTGAAGCTGATGAGCAGCGAAAGGGCGGTGCATAAATACAAGCCGAGCTGGGTGAAGATTTCAATGCGCCTCACTTCTGGCGGACGTCCACTGATTTTTTCAGCAAGATAGCTCATGTAATTTGGCCGCGCCGGGTTGCCCATGCGCCCCCAAATTCGATGCTGAAACCCGGTTAAAAAGCAGTGGCCTGGTTGGCCAATGATCGGACCGAGCACGAACCATGAGCCTAAGGTCAGGCCGCAAACAATCAGGTGATAGGGGCGGGTGGCGTCCCAGATCCACCCCACCAAAGTGAAGGCGATGGTTGCCAAGTGCAGTAAATGCGAAAGAGCATTGGCGAGGAGAATCATGCTAAGTCAGGGCGGCGAAGGCGTCGGCGTATTGCTCGAGGATGCCGTTGTTTTCACCAGGGAAGTTCGGCAGTCGAATCAGGCGCGCATTTTCGCGTTCGGTATTGGGCAGTTCAACCTGTGGCATGGCTGCTCCGGGCGCGCGGCAAGTGGTTTGCCAATGACCTTCGGTGAAAAATGGCTGTTGATGGAGCAATGGATAGCGCGGCACCGCGACTTGAGCGCCAGCGGCTTGCAGCCGTTCAATCAAAGCGCCGACGTCGTAGCTTGGGTCGCGATGGCGAATTAAAAACTCGAAGTAAACGCGTTCCATATGGGCGGGGGCAAGGAAAGTTTCGAAGCCGAGTTCTTCGAGGCAATGACTGAGCTGCAAGTGGTTGCGATTGCGCTGTTGATTGTGCTTGGGCAGCTTTTGGAGCTGGCTTAAACCCAAGGCCGCGGACATCGGTGCAATTCGTGTTTTGATGCCGAAAGACGTGGCGGCAAAGCGCTGGTTGAGGGACTGAAGCTCCAGAATGCGCGTGATGTCACCCAGGCAAGTGGCGCGCTCCCAGGCGTCGTGGTCGTCGGTGAGCAAAACTCCTCCTTCGCCAGCGGGGGCCAGTTTGTCGCCTTGCAGGCTGAAGACCGAAATGTCGCCCAAGTTGCCGCACGGGATGCCATTCCAGCTGGCGCCGTGGGTGTGGCAGGCATCTTCGATGATTTTCAAATTGCACTCATCGGCCAAAGCGCGCAGTTCGGTCATGCGGCCAGGCAGACCCCACAAGTGAACGATGACCAAGGCTTTGGTGCGT
>CAZMDZ010000187.1:0-7714 GCA_964565175.1 uncultured Planctomycetales bacterium | reverse complement strand
CGTGGTGTCGAAAACTTGGTCCACCAACTGCAATCCGAATTGATCCGCCTCGTATTCTTGATCACGTGAGTGCTTCAGCGAAGCCAGCGACGCACTGTTGGTCAAGAGCAGCATGTCTCCTTTGCCACTGATCCAAGAGATGACGATGCGGTTGATCAAACTGCGTCCCAATCGCTTCAAGGCGTGGCGGTACTGATGGTGCCCCAACTCGTGAGCGAGGACAAAAGCCAAGCCAATCTCAGATTCCATTTCTTGCAACAAACCTCGCGTCACGCAGACCAAGCCGCCGGGGAGGGCAAAAGCGTTGACCATTTCCATCTCGACCAATTCCAAGCGATAGGGCAACGGTCGCAATCCCTCGATTTTGCACAGCCGATCAAAAATCAACTGGGCGCGGACGAATTCTTCATCGCCAGGTTTTTCACCGATCTCAATCCATTGAAATAATTCGGCTTCGGTCTCTTCGGAGATGGAATTGGCAACGGTATCCGCCACCATGCCCAGCACGACGTATGCGAGGGCGAGCACCGCAGCAATCGATAGCAGACCTTTTACCCAATCGCGAAGGCGAGGTTTGCCGCGCGAGATGTCGCCGGTTCGTTCGAGCTTTTTAGGAACAAAGTTCATAGGCGGCCGAAGTTGCGGTCGCAGCTTCGAGCGGCGGCTCTGCTTCGGCTTGGTCGAACCTGGTTGGTTCGATCCCATTGCCAAAGCGCACCGCAGTTCCATAAGCGAGGACTTCGACTGTGCCTAGGGAATTGCCAGACGAATTCGAAATGGTGGAGGTCTCGATGCGGTAATTCAGGATGAAATCGGCATCCGGCCAAGATTCAATCATGCGGAGCTTGGCCTCGCGCCGAGCGCGGTCGATCAGCGAGCCATAAGAATGCATCTCGCCGCCAAACAGGCCGCGTAACCAGGCCAGGAAGCGTTTGAAATAATCGACCGAAATGACGACCGAACCACGCACCAGCTGAACTTCCACAACCTCTCGATCCTGCGGCATCAGGCGTCGTTCGTTGGTTATGGGCAAGTCCAATTCCAAATCTTCTCGGCGATGCAGCGACCGGTAGTGGCGTCGCTCTGCAATCCGTCCAAATCCCCATCCCATTGCCAGAAGCAACAGTGGGATGCCGATTTGGATCAGGAAAGTAATGACGTTGGGATCCATCGAGATTTACTCCACCAACACCGCGGTGCCGTAGCAGAGAATTTCCGACGCCCCAGCTGCCACGGAAGAGGTCCCAATTCATGGGCTTGCTCAATCATGCGTTGGAAAGCTTGATCGCGTGACTCTTGAAGCAGCTCGGTGTAGCCGCGTAGTTCGCCGCCAACGATATTCTTCAAACCAGCAGCAAAGTCTCGGCCGAGGTGTTTGGCACGGATGGTGCTGCCTTGCACAATTCCATAATGTTCGACGACGGTCCGACCAGGAACCGTCTCAATGTTGGTTGTGATCATGGCTTCATTCTAACCTATAGGGGAGCAATTCCATCCCCGCTCGGCTCGAACCATGACCGTTAACATCTCCCTCGTTTACCAAGGTGAATTGCGCTGCCAGGCGCAACACGGCCCTTCCGGTGTGCAGCTTCATACCGACGCACCCGTCGACAACTGCGGCAAGGGCGAATCGTTTTCGCCCACCGATCTCGTCGCCACTGCCTTGGGTGGCTGCGTGCTGACCATCCTTGGAATCCAGGCGCAAAAACATGGCTTGGATCTGACCGGCACTCGGGTCGAGGTGGAAAAGCATATGGCCGCCGCCCCGTTGCGGCGAATTGCCAAACTGCCGGTTCACGTCCACTTGTCGATTCCGTTGGAGCCGCGCCATCAAACACTGTTTGTTCGTGCCGCCGAGACCTGCCCGGTTCACCAAAGCTTGCGCGAGGACATCGAACGGCCGATTCATTTTCATTGGCAACAGGCCGACTAAGACTCCGCATTTTGGCTGAAAGCGCCAGATTGAGCGAAAATTGGCAACTTTTTGGGCCAATCCCTGGCTTGACAGGTATTTAGGAGGGAGTGGTTTTGCGCCGATAGAGGAGCAGAGTCATGAATTACACTCCTTCCGCACTCCGTACATTGGTTCAGGAGCACCCGGCCTGTTCCCATGTTTATTTGGACCGGCTGGCGGTTGCTGGGGTGGACAGTAGTGTCCTCCAGGTATTTGCAATCGAATATGGCATTCTGCGCCGCGCTGCCCGGGTTTTGGACGCACACTGTCCAGGCGCCAATGCTCGCTACCGCGATTTCCAGCTGTCCTGCGGCATTCGTGGCCAGCGCACCCTCGAACAAGCTTTGCCCGGGACACGGTTGGCCGTTGATCAGCTGACCAAGTTGTGCAAGGACCTCAAGCGCCGAGAAGGGGCTTTGTGGGCGATCGAGAACGTCGGCTTGCGCTGGGCGGCACAATGGCGGGCGGCTCGTCCGCAGCCCAACAGAGGCGTTTGGGATGGCTACTGGCGCGAAATGGTGATGGGGGATCCGCTGATTGCCGATCCAAACCCGCGCGCGGGTTTGGATCAATGGACCGAAGGTTTTGTCGGCGCCATGCAAGGCTTGGCCGGTTTCCTCGACGCTTGCGAGGCCGCGGTCAACACCATTCACGCGGCTTAGCCACCATCGAACCCGCGGAAGGCGGCCATCGAACCCGCGGAAGGCGGCCATCGAACCCGCGGAAGACGGCCATCGAACCCGCGGGAGACGGCGATCGAACCCGTGGGAGACGGCGATCGATCCTGATCGCGGCCGCCCGTCGGCTGACGCCGTCGATCTGTTAGGATTTGCCCGCCATGCAGACCAGTCTGTCCGGAATTCAGCCCAGCGGCTTGCTTCACATCGGAAATTATTTCGGTGCGATTCGCCAGCACATCCAGCTCCAAGAGCAAGCCGGCGAGAACTTTTATTTCATCGCCGACTACCACGCGCTGACTTCTAGCCGGGATCCAGAAGCGCTGCGCAACTTCGTTTTTGAAACCGCAGTCTCCTACTTGGCGCTGGGTTTGGACCCGGCCAAGGCGTGCTTGTTTCGCCAATCCGACGTGCCCGAAGTCACTGAAATTTCGTGGCTGCTGTCAACGGTAACTGGCATGGGTTTGCTGGAGCGTGCTCACTCGTTTAAGGACAAGGTGAACAAGGGCATCAAGCCTTCGGTTGGGCTGTTCACCTACCCCATCTTGATGGCCGCCGACATCCTGGCTTACGACTCGACCATCGTGCCGGTGGGCAAGGACCAAATCCAACACGTGGAAATGGCCCAGGACATGGCAGGCTACTTCAACGGCGCTTTCGGGGATGTCTTTCTTCGACCGGAAATGATGGTGCCGAAGGCTGAGTCGATGCAAAAGGTGCCGGGTCTGGATGGACAGAAGATGTCCAAAAGCTACGGCAATACGATTTGGATTTTCGAAACGGGTAAGCCGCTGAAGAAGATCATTAACAAGATCGTGACCGACAGTCGTCCACCCGAAGAACCGAAGGATCCCGAAGAGCTGTTTTTGTTCGACATCATGGCGTTGTTTGCGTCGGACGAAGAAGTGAACGAATGGAAAGAGAAGGTGAAAAAGGGTGGCGAAGGCGCGCCTGGATATGGCCACCTCAAGGGTTTCATCCGCGATGCGATGGAAGAGTATTTTGCTCCCGCGCGCAAGCGTCGCGATGAATTGATCGCCGACCGCGGGGAAGTCGAACGCATTCTCCAGCAAGGTGCCGACGTCGCCCGAGCTCGTGCGGCCGAAGTGCGTGATCGCGCCTTAAAGGCTTGCGGCTTGCGCTAGGGCAGCCCCACTGGCCACTCCTTAAGAACGGTTGCTTGCGTCCTCGCGCGGCGGCACCGGGTCATAGCCGCCTTTGCAGAGCGGCTGGCAGCGCAGGATCCGCCACACCGCCATCCACACCCCGCGGGCAGCACCGTATTCCCGGATCGCCTCGTCGGCGTATTGCGAGCAAGTCGGATGGAAGCGGCAGCGCGGACCCAGCATTGGGCTGATGCGGCGTTGGTAGCCGCGGATCAAACCCAACAGCAATCTACGCATCACTGGCTTTGGGCTTGGCGCCGCCGTCACTGGCCTGCTGCTTTTGCTGCCGTCGCTGCCATTTACGCCAAGCTTTTTGCGCCAAATACAACAATTCGGGCTGGCATTCGGTGACCGAATAGGGCTGATCGCGGCCCATCGGGATCAGAATCATGTCCATCGGCGGCAAATCCGGCCGACTTAGCCGGAAGGACTCGCGGAAGACCCGCCGCACTCGATTTCGTCGAGCTGCCAGCTTGTGGTATTTGCGCCCAACCGACAAGCCGAGGCGCGGAACCGTGGGGTTCAAACTTTCGGTCGCTACCAGTAGAATGAACCTTCCGCGGACCCGCACACCATGACGGTAAATGCGGCCGAAGTCCTGCCCACTCCGCAGGCGACAAGCCCTGGGATGGCGGAGTCGGGGTGCTCGTGGGCCGGTTGATTGGCCTGAGTCGGGTGCCTCTTTGCTAGCCATGGTTCGCTCACAAGATACGGCCGCCGCCGCCGACACGGAATCCCCGATGCCGTCGCGGTCCATTTTTGTGCTCGATCCAGCCACCGCCGTACCGCCGGCGGGGGAAATAGCCGAATGGCTGCTGGCAATTTGGCAATCTGATTGGAACTCCTCGCTGCCTGGGTTAGTCCTAGTGGATCAACGCCAGCACAGCTTGGTGGTGGATCATCTCCATCGCCGGCTCCATTCTTGCCCTGCTCTTTCTCTAGAAACCGACCAAGTCCCCAAACTGGTCGACGTCGTCCGCGCCGCCCTCGATGGCGGGGCTACCCTAATTGCCGGTGGCAGCAGCCCTGGCCCCGGACTTTGGTTGCCCGGGCTTTTTGTCAACCTGCTCTCGGCGTCCCCGCTCCTTCATCCCCAAGCACCCTGCGGCCCGTTGCTGGCCATCCTGCGGACCTCAAGCCGCAATCCGTCGCAGAACATCCTAAATCAGCTCGCCGTTGACGGAGCCAAGCTCCAGATCCACCGGCCGGCCGGATGAGGCTGACGGACCCCGTCCGAACCTACTCTTAAGAAAATGACTCAAACTCTGAACCAAGGAATTACCCCGAACGAAGTCCACGACAGCCTGCGCCAGTGGTTGCTGGTCGATGGCTATCCCTTCGTCCTGGATCTTGAAAATTCACGCGGCGCCACGCTGGTTGATGGCCGCACTGGTCGCGAATTTTTGGACTTCTTTGGTTGTTTCGGCTCAACGCCGATCGGCTGGAACCATCCAGCTCTTCGCAACGAAGAATTCCTCGCCAAAGCCGCCAATGCCGTAGTCAATCGGCCAGCGAACTCGGACCTTTACACCACCGAGATGGCTGACTTTGTCGCACGCATGGGCGAGATCGCGGTGCCGGAAGGCTTCAAACACATGTTCTTCATCGACGGCGGTGCGCTGGCGGTGGAAAACTGCATCAAGGTTGCCACGGACTGGAAGATTCGCCGCAATCGTTCTAAGGGCGTCAACTACGACGTCGGCAACAAGATTCTGCACTTCGAAAAAGCTTTCCACGGTCGCTCGGGTTACACCCTTTCGCTCACCAACACTTTGCCGGACAAGATCGATAACTTCCCCAAGTTTGAAGATTGGCCAAGGGTTGCCGCTCCTGGTGTGCGCTTCCCGATCGAGGGCGATAACTTGGGCAAGGCGCTGGCCGATGAAGAAGCCAGCCTCGCCGCTATCGACGCAGCCTTCGCTGCCCACGGCGACGACATTGCTGGCATCTTGATCGAAACCATTCAGTGCGAAGGTGGCGACCGTCACTTCCGTCCTGAGTTCATGCAGGCGCTGCAAGCCCGCTGCGAAAAATACGATTGCTTGTTCATTCTCGACGAAGTGCAAACTGGCTTCTTCGCCACTGGCAAACCTTGGGCATTCGAGCACTATGGCATTCAGCCAGACTTGTTTAGCTTCGGCAAGAAGTCGCAACAGTGCGGCATCATGGCGGGCCCAAAGGTTGACTTAGTTCCAGATAACTGCTTCCAAATGTCGAGTCGAATTAACTCGACTTGGGGGGGCAACTTGGTCGACATGGTGCGGGCCACCCGCGTGCTCGAGGTCATCCGCGATGACAACTTGGCCGCCAACGCCGAAACCATGGGCAAGCGCTGGATGGACGGCATGCAAAAGATCGCCGCCAAGTTCGACGTCGTTGAAGATGTCCGGGGCCTCGGTCTAATCATGGGGTTCAGTGTTCCAGACGGTGAAACCCGTGACAAAGTGTTGGGCAAGATGAGTGAAAACGGCTTGCTCGGCCTTTCTTGTGGCAAACGCACCGTTCGATTCCGTCCGCACCTTGCCGTCACCGCTGAAGACGTTGACCTGTGCTTGGAGTTGACCGAGAAGTCCCTACAGAGTCTGTAATGAATTTGTTGTTCGCTCAAAAAATCCGAACAACCATGCTGCTTGGGCTGGCGATCTCGATCGCCAGCCCTTCTGCTTTTGCGGCAGCTGGTTCCACTTCCTGCACCCCGAACTGGTGGTCATGTGCCGTCGATCAACAGGGAGCGCTGCGTCCGGGGCCCGCTCGGGCAGTGCCTGGGGCGCCAGCAAATGCATCGGCCAAGCGTGGCTTGCGTTTGAACGACGAGCGTGCCTTCCAGGGTTACACCTTGCTGTCGCCGTTAAAAGATACCTCGACCTATCTGCTCGATATGAAGGGCAAGGTGGTGCATCAATGGCAAAGCGATTTACCTCCCGGAAACTCGGTTTACTTAAAGCCTAATGGCAATTTGCTGCGCTCGGCGCGGCCGCAAAACAATGAGCGATTTCACGGCGGCGGCGAAGGCGGTCGTCTGCGCGAATACAGTTGGAACGGTGAACTGTTGTGGGAATTAGATTGGAATGACGAGCAACGCTTGCACCATCACGATTACGAATTGCTGCCCAACGGCAACTTGTTGTTGATTGCTTGGGAGTACAAAAGCGGTGCCGACGCCGTTGCCCACGGCCGTGCCCACTGGGAAGAAGAAGAGGAGTTTTGGCCCGACTACTTGGTGGAGGTCCGCCCAACTGGTAAGAGTGGAGCCGAAGTAGTTTGGGAATGGCACACCTGGGATCACATGGTTCAAGACCAAAACCCTGATTTACCCAACTTCGGACGGCCGGCGGAATACCCAGGTCGAGTCGATATCAATGGTGATTTCGATCGCCAGGTGTTGAGCGCCGAGGAATTGAAAAAGTTGCAGGATTTGGGCTACCTGGGGTCGCGCGATGCGGTGCAAGCGCCGAAGCGAGTCAGCCCGGATTGGATGCACACCAACTCGGTGGATTATCTCGCCGAGCATGATTTGATCGCCATCTCCGTTCGCACCATGAACGAGATTTGGATCCTTGATCATTCCACCACTAGCGCCGAAGCGGCAACCGAGTCTGGCGGTAATTTTGGCCGCGGCGGTGCGATCTTGTTTCGTTGGGGAAACCCACAGGTGTTTGGGCGAGGCAAGGAGGCGGACCAACAATTGTTTGGTCAGCACGATGCCCGCTGGGTTCCTCCAAGCGAGGCCTACCCGCAAGGCAGTCTGACCGTTTTCGACAACGGAGCTGGCCGGGAAGAGGGCCAGTTTTCGCGGGTGCTGGAATTACCTTTGAGTTTTGATCACGAAGGTGGTTTCGGTCTCGATAACGATGGCCACTATATAAGTGTACCTGCCGTGTACCTAACGCCTACCCGTGTACCCCGCCCACTAAATG
>CAZMDZ010000186.1:0-7761 GCA_964565175.1 uncultured Planctomycetales bacterium | reverse complement strand
GATTGAACAATGGGAGAGCCTCGTTTGGTGGGTAGTCAATCGACTCAAGCCCCGACTGCCACACAGCGTTTCCGAAGAAGAGCTGTTTTCCGCAGGCATGGTAGGTCTGTTGAAGGCCTCTCGGTCCTACGACGCAAGTCGCGGCGCCGAATTTAAGACCTACGCCTACCACCGCATCCGTGGCGCCATGCTCGATGAGCTGCGCTCCCTGGACTTCCTGCCGCGCTCAATCCGCGAAAAAGCCCGCGCCGAGGGCGAGGACGCACCCGCAGTGGTCAGTCTGCCGACCGATGAAGACGGCTCCGACGGTCTGAAGGGCGAAACCGGCGATAATCGCAAGGTTGAAAACGCCGAACTGATGGATGCGTTGCAAGAGGGCATCTCCGGTTTGCCAGAGAAGATGCGCGTCGTCATGCACCTTTATTACAACGAGGGCAGACGAATGCGTGAAATTGGAGAGATGCTGGCGCTAACTGAGTCCCGCGTCAGCCAAATCCACTCCGCAGCCATCGCCCGCTTGCGACGCAGCCTTCGACATGTGACCGGAGATTAATCCGGCCTCATCCGCCGTGGCGGCAATCGAGTCAGTGACCTGACTCCGACGCCCTCCGCGGATAGGATGAGTTGATGCGAATACGCTTGGTACCACCGCTCCTAGCTTGGCTGTTAGGAGCGGTATTCCTTTGCGGCCAGGAACCAGATTCTTTGGCCAAAACGTTGCGTTATGCCATGGATTGCCAATTGGTTGATCATGGCCGAATCATTCGCGGAACGGAGCGCGTCGAGTGGACCAACAAGACGCCGCAACCGACCGATGAGCTGTGGTGGCACGTTTACAACAACGCCTTTGCCGGCCGCGATTCACTGTGGATGAAAGAGGCGCATCAGTATCAATACGGCGGCGGACGGCTGCCGCGTGAATGGGGCGGCACCACAATTGAAAGCTTGCAGGTCGTGGCATACGGCGAGCAAGAGTTTCGGCCCGAAGATTTGGAGTGGGAATGGGTGGCTCAGCCCGGCGCCCCCAACGACCAGACGGTGCTGCGCTGCAAGCTGCCGATGTCCGTCGAGCCGGGTACGTCGGTCACGGTCAAATTGGTTTTCCAAGCCAAAATGGTGCCTGCCTATCGTCGCAATGGATGGGGTTCCGGCGGTTATTTGCATGCGGCGCAATGGTTCCCCAAGGTTGGCGTTTTTGAAAAAATTGACGGCAGCTACCAGTGGAACTGCCGACCGTATCACGTGCTGACCGAGTTTTATTCCGACTACGCCGACTTCAAAGTGCGGCTGACCTTGCCTCCGGAATATAAAAACAAAGTCGTCGCTACTGGCGAGCTGCGCACCGACGCCAAGGAGCTGCCTGATGGTCACATGCAGTACACCTTTTGGGCCGATGACGTCCATGATTTTGCTTGGACAGTCGATCCAGAAGCGGTAGTCATGAATCGCGTGTTCCGCGAGGAAAATTGGCGCGACGAGGCCGAAGAGCAAAAGGTCGCTGAGGCGCTGGGATTGCCGATTGCGGAAGTTCGCCCCTGCGAGTCGGTCGAGATGTTTTTGCTGCTCCAACCGGAACACGAAGAACTCGCTGACCAATACTTCGACGCGCTCTCTCGGTCGATTTACTACTTCGGCTTGTGGTACGGCCAGTACCCGTACAAGACGATTTCGATGGTCGATCCGGCCCATGACGCACGCAACACCGGCGGCATGGAATATCCGCGGCTGATCACCTGCGGTGCTCGTCTCGGGCGTGCTGAACGCAGCCACAGCCCCAGCGGCGTCACCGTGCACGAGTTCGGCCATCAATATTGGTATGGCCTGGTCGGCACCGACGAATTTCGTCACGCTTGGATGGATGAAGGCTTTTGCGTGTTTTCCACTCAGCGAGTTTTGGCCAAAGCCTTTGAGGCGGAGTGGTCGACCTATTCAGTCTTGGGCAAAGAACGCTACGGCCACGCGCCTTTGAAGTGGCCAGCCTATGGCAACCGCGATTTGCGTTCCTTGTTCACTCTGACTCGCGTTGAAAGTCCGAATATGGACCCACTGCCGTCGCTTTCGGTGGAGTTGTGGCGGCCAGATTCCTTGACCAAGTTTTTGGCCGAGGTTCCCCCGGTTAGTTATTGGCCGCAAGTGGAAGACGATGCGGTGCTCGGGGAACGTCGGGCTTATCGCACAGATTTTTATCAACCCGTTTCTACGCCTTCGTTGGAGTTGTTCGAATGGGGTTTGCGCGGCGTCAATATTTACGCGCGACCGGCCATGACGCTGGAGACGATGGCGCGGTTGATGGGGGAGGAACGTTGGATCCGCACCATTCGTGCTTACCACCAACGCTACCGCTTCCTCCACCCCAAACCCTCCGACTGGTTCGACGTGGTCAAGGAGTTCGGTGCCGGAACCATGATTGGCGCCGCCGATGCCGACGGCCGCACCGAATTGAACTGGGCTGAATTTTGGCGTCAGGCTTATGACGGTAATCAAGTCGTTGACTTTGGCGTGCACCGAGTTGCCAACTTGCCGCACATGGTCGACAACCCGGCGCAGCCCTCGCGGGTGGAAACGGTGGCCGAAAAATGGGACGTGCATGTCGAACTGCGCCGCCATGGCCATTTTGAGGTGCCGGTTGAAATCCAACTTCATTGGGCCGACGGACTGACCACCAACCACGTCTGGGATGGCAGCGAATCCACTTGGGCTCTGCGTCAAATCGGCAGCCCGCGGCAGGTGGTTCAAGTGGTCATCGACCCGCAGCGAAAGTTGGTGCTCGACGCCAATTGGCTGAACAACACCTACACCGTTCAGCCCGACGAAGACCTCGCTTTCCAGGCCGGGGTGCGAGCCTTGCTTTGGGCGCAGGCGATGATGCATTACTTCGGAGGGATCGGATGAACCCGCAAAAACCTCCTGCAATCGGCACTTTGATCGCTGGCATCGGCGTCGCCTTGGTGCGGCCGCGAGTTTGGATGCTGCTGGTCCTTGGCTCGGTGCTCTTCGGTTTGGCCGTCGCCACGCCCATTCACCAAAGCGCCTTGGATAGCTTGGCAACAACCTCGGCCTTCGACGGCGACCCATTGCGCTCTGCCCATGCTTTGCCGCGCTGGATGCTCGACGATTGGACCCGTATTCACGCTTCAGCTTTCAGTGCCGCCAGCTCGGCACTGGCTCCGCTGCTGCTGATTTCGAGCCTTTTTGGCGTCGTCGTCGCCGCTGGCTGGATCCATGCCGCGATCCGAGGCCGCGACGAACACGGTCTCAAACAATTTCTCACTGGCGCCGGCGCGCACTTCTTCCCGATGCTGCGCCTGTGGCTGGTTGCGCTGGTGTTTTACGCCCTGGTTACCTGGATGATTTGGGGTCCAATCGGCGATTGGGTGATGGGCCAGTTTTTCCCCGACGGCGACGTCGACCGCGCCACCAGCGAGACTAAGGCATGGTGGGGAGAGACTTTGCGCTCAGTGATTTACGTCTTCGGCCTGCTCAAGATCGAAATTTTGATGGACCTGTCACGAGCTGCCATCGTCAGCCACGGCGGCCGCTCGGCGCTGGTGGCGTTGCTGCGGGGCATTCGCTTTTGGATTTGGCGCTGGCCCGCTTGCCTCCTGCTGGTCGGCCTAGGTCTCCTGCTAGAAGGCGTTTGGATCTACCTGCTGGTCGAGCTGATTGCCCTGGCCGCTTTGCCGCTCTGGACCATGGCGCTTCTGATCCCCTTTGGTCGGATCTTGATGCGAGGAGGTCGCACATCTGGGCTCGCGCTTCTTTATCATGCGACCACCCTGCCGGCGACTCCGCCGACAGTTGCCGACGCCAGCCTCCCAGGAGCGTCCACCGAATCGCTCGACGACGGTTCTACCTGGGGCGCGTCGGCCTAACCACCACTTGCCGATTCGTCGTCCATAGCCTAGAGAAAAGCATGAGCCCGCTCACCGCCAAAGACCTGATGAGCCCCCGCCTAATGGCGGTCTCGCGCACCGACACCCTGCGTGATTTGGTCGATTTCCTGCGTGAAAACAGTATTCACGCGGCAATGGTCAAGGAAGGCGACCGCCTCGTCGGCGTGGTTTCTTACACCGACGTCGTGGTCTTCCTGTCTGACGAGGTCGTCGACACGGATTACAGCTTCTCGCACATGTTCGCCAGCGACGGCGAAGTGCCCGACGAAATGGCTGAGCGCCTTGATGGCGCAACGGTAGACGACGTCATGACTCCGGCCGTTTTCACCGTCGATGTCACCGCTACCGCTGGCCAGACCGCCAAGCTGATGCAGGAGAAGGAAATTCACCGCGTCATCGTGACGTCGAACGGGGAAGCCGTTGGCCTTCTCAGCACCACGGACCTCGTCGAAGCGGTAGTCCGCTACGAAGAGGCCCTGCAAAAGGTCGTCTAGTTCTCGAACAGGCGGGAGATGCCGCCTAGGATCGAGCCCTCGCCTTTCTGCTGCCCAGCGACACCGGACGAGGCGACGATGCGGTTGGCCAATCGCGAAAACGGCAGGCTTTGCAGCCAAACCGTGCCGTGGCCTTGCAAAGTGGCGAGGAACATGCCCTCGCCACCGAAAACCATTGATTTCAGGCCGCCAGCACGCTCGATGTCGTAATCGATGGTCGGGTCAAAAGCCACCAGGCAGCCGGTATCGACGCGCAATTTTTCACCGTTGAGTTCCTTGCGGACGACGGTGCCGCCAGCGTGAACAAAGGCCATGCCGTCACCGCGGAGGCGCTGCAGAATGAAGCCTTCTCCGCCGAAGAGGCCCGCACCAAAGCGCTTGTGAAAGGCGATGTCGACCTCAGTGCCCATCGCGGCGCATAAAAAGGCGTCTTTTTGGCAGAGCAGCTCGCCGCCGACGCCCTGGAGGTCAACGGGCACAATTTTGCCGGGATAAGGTGCGGCGAAAGTGACTTTGGACTTGCCGCCGCCGTGATTCGTGAAGTGAGTGAGAAAGAGGGATTCTTGCGTGAGGACGCGTTTTCCGAGGTCCATCATCTTGTCGAGAAAACCTCCGTTTGGCCGGGTGCCGTCTCCCATTCGGGCTTCAAATTCGATGCCTTCCTCCATGTAATTCATGGCTCCGGCTTCCGCGATGACGGTTTCGCCTGGATCGAGCTCGACCTCGACCATTTGCATATCGTCACCGTGGATTTGGTAGTCAACTTCGTGGCTGCGCATGTGATTAGTGTATGGGGATTTGGAACGGCATTTTTGCGCTGATCCGAGTAAATCCCCCGGGGAGCACTTTGGGGCTAGTTCATGGCGCTGTTAGACTTTCGCACCCAATTTCCCTAGAGTTAATCGACCGAGAAACATGTCTGAATCCCTTCGTGGAGCCGCCGTCATAGGTCAGTCCGGTGGACCGACCGTCGTCATCAACCAGTCCTTGGTTGGCTATATCGAGGCTGCCAAAGAAGCCGATTGCATTACTCATGTCTATGGAGCACGCCACGGTGTCAAAGGCATGATGGAAGGAGATCTGATTAATCTCGGCGCCGAATCGCCTGAGCTGCTTGAGGCCATTGCCGAGGTCCCTGCCGCTGCATTGGGCTCCGTGCGGATGAAGCCGGTGGCGGAAGACGTCGCCCAGGTAATTGAGACGTTCAAGAAGTTCAACATTCGCTACTTCTTTTACATCGGTGGCAACGATACCGCTGAAACGGCGCACATCGTTGAGCAACTGTCGGCCGAGCAGGGCTATGAGATGCGCTGCTTTCACGTGCCCAAAACGATTGACAACGATCTTCGAGTGACCGATCACTGCCCGGGCTACGGTTCGGCCGCACGTTTTGTTGCCCACGCTTTCCAGGGCGATGATCGGGATAACCGCTCACTGCCAGGCGTCAAAATCAACGTCGTCATGGGCCGTCACGCTGGTTGGCTGACCGCTGCTTCGGCATTGGGCCGTCGTTCTAAGGAAGACGGGCCGCACTTGATTTACCTCCCAGAGCGCACCTTTGATCCGCAGCAATTTTTGGCCGACGTCGAGGATTGTTACAACCGATTGGGCCGTTGCATTGTTGCAGTTTCCGAAGGCATTCACGACGCCGACGGCAAGCCGTTTTTGCAGGTTTATGCTGAGCAAGCCGGTTCGGCGATGGCTGGCCAAGCCGACAGCCACGGCAATGTGCAGCTTTCCGGTACCGGCGCTCTAGGCGACGCTCTTGCCAATCTAGTCAAAGAGCACATGGGCGGAATTCGCGTTCGCGCCGATACTTTCGGTTACTTGCAGCGGTCGTTCCCGGCGGATTGCTCGGCCATTGATCAAAAAGAAGCGCGCCAAGTTGGTCGCGATGCCGTCGCCGCCGCCACCTCGGGCGAACATCAAAGCGGTTCCATCGCCATTCGTCGCTTGGACGGCGAAAGCTACGATTTCGAAACCTTCGTCACGCCGTTGAGCACGGTGGCGAAGCACACCAAAGACATGCCGGACGATTTCATCTCCGGTCACAACGACGTAAGCCAGGCTTTCTTGGATTACGCCATGCCGCTGACTGGCGGCGTCGAGCCAATGAGCGACTTAAGCAATCTTCCCATCGCCTAACGGCGGTTTTTGCGGTCAATCCGGGCGTTGCCCGAGGCTCTACCACCACCAAAGAATCATGATTCTCACAACTCTCTTGATGATGCAAGGGCCGGTACTGGCTCCAGCGGAAACTGGTGAAGGCGGTTTAACCCTTCCCAATCCGTTGGGCGGCGAGTCCGACCTTTCAATCTTCGGGCGTTTCCAACAGGATTTCGCCTGGATCGACGATGAAAACTTCGGCACTCCTGATGGATCCGAAGCACGCCGCGCCCGCATTGGTGTCGCCGGCAATTTGGCAGATGGCTTGGACTTCAAAATGGAAGTGGACTTCGCTTCCTTCGATGGTTCCGGCGCTTCCTTCACCGACGCTTACCTGAAGTTTGGCGGTCTACCGCTGGGCAAGGTTCAAGTCGGCCATTTCAAGGAGCCGTTCAGCCTTAACAATCTGACCTCCAGCCGTTTCATCACCTTTACTGAGCGCAACGACACCTTTGCACCAGGTCGTAACACCGGTGTGTTGATGTCCGATGCAACCGATGAGTTGACTTGGCAGGCAGGTGCTTTCTGGGAAACCAGCAAGAATCTCGACACCAATGGCAACGACACTGCGTTCACCGCACGTGCCGTTTTCCGTCCAACCTACGCCGACAAAGGCGCCAGCTTGATCCACCTCGGTGCAGCCGTTTCGCTGCGCGAGAGTGAGTCAGGTTCTTACGGTCAGGACACTTCCGGCGGGATCCACCTGCTGGGTGGCGACCTTGCTGCTGCCACCATTGCCGCAGACGACTTGACCTTGATTGGTTTGGAAGCTGCATGGCAAGAAGGTCCGAGCCACGCTGAGTTGGAATACGTCATGGCCGAAGGCGATGACGATGGTTTCAGCAGCTGGTACGTACAGGGTGGTTACTTCTTGACCGGTGAAAGCCGGGGCTACAAGACGTCGTCTGCTTCGTTCAGCCGCGTCAACCCAAACACCCCTTACGGGGAAAGCGGGAACGGTGCCTGGGAAGTCGCTGCGCGGATTAACAGCATGGACCTGACCGAAGGTGCTGCTGACCAAGAAGCTACTCAGATTGCTTTGGCACTGAACTGGTACTTGACCAGCCACACTCGCGTCATGTTCTCGGTTTACTCCGGCGACTCTGACGCCCTTGCAGAAGACGTCACCGGTGCGGTCATCCGCTTCGGCTTCGACTTCTAAAACCGAACTCCGTCAACTTTGAGTTGATCGGGGAATCACTTTCTGA
>CAZMDZ010000185.1:3004-7780 GCA_964565175.1 uncultured Planctomycetales bacterium | reverse complement strand
CACCATGAAATGTTTTTGGGTGGAGAACCGATGATGATGTCCTCGACTCCATCCCCGTCCACATCTCCTGCATTCGCCACACTCGCCCCGAACTGCAGGGAGTATCGACTTCCATCCCATTGCTTCAGTTGATTCCCAGTCGCGCCGTCGTGCAACAGAACCCGCCCCTGCTCTTTGCCCCCGCCTTGGAAATTAGGTATGCCAATCAGGTGTTCAGGGATTCCGTCGCCATTGCGGTCGCCTGCAGTGGCCAGCACCGAACCGAAATTTGACATCGCGCTGGCGCCCTCCCATTTTCGAATGGAGTTGCCAGTCCAACCCGAGATCACGTAAACCGCCCCGGCATCCCGGGAAAGCGGGAAGTCCTCATGGGTTGCACCCACCAGTAAGTCCGGCACCCCATCCAAGTCGACGTCTCCTGCCGCGGCCAATGCACCGCCAAAGCGCGCGTTCGGTTGTTGGCCGTTGATCCGACGAAGCAGGGACCCGTCATCTCCCGAGTAAATGAAAACCGCCCCGACTTCAGAAATCCCGGCGACATGCTGGCGCGGAGCGGCGATCGCTACGTCGGCAATTCCATCTTGGTTGAAGTCGCCTAAGTTGCAAACTGCAGCGCCGAAGTCACTGGGTGTTGGCGGACCATCCCACTGTTGAAGAATGGTGCCATCGATTCCGGAGTAAAGATACACCCTGCCAGTTAACCCACCATTGGCGGTGCTTTGTCTAGGCGCGCCAACCAATACGTCGCTGGCGCCATCGCCATTGATGTCCCCTGCGTCGGCGATCGAAGAGCCAAATTGTGAATGGACTTGCTCGCCGCTCCATCGTTGAAGGATCAATTGATCGGGATCACTTTGGGCCAGCAGGGGTAGGCAAAACGCACCCGCGGAGATGGCAGCGAACAATGAGTGCGCGAAGTTGGTCATGGATTGATGTGGTGCAAGCCGTTGCTAAAGCCGACGAACTGGCCTTGATGGAAACACGCGGCTTGGGAGTATGAATCCATTCCCACCGGTGGGATTTTGAAGGTTGCGGAAGTGGATTGCGGCGGGGTGCGCGAGTGCTGGAATGGATGAACCAACACGTTGCCGCCGAATTGCAGACCAAAAAATCATGCTAGAGAAGGCTTTGCAAGGAGAAGGGCCTTATGAATTCACTCTCAATTTGGACCAAGGCGGGCTTGCGCGCTTCCACGTAAAAGCCGAACCGGTAGAAGTGCTCGACAGCATGAGCCTGTGGCTGGAGCCCGAACGTGTCCCTGGCCAAGGCGGTGAATCCCTAGCCTTCAAGGTGGAGGATGGAATCGCGGAAGGCCGGCTGCTGCCAGGATTGTGGTCGGCGCGATTGGTCATTGAGGGCAGCGAGATCTACCCTAAGCTAGGCCACTTTCACATGCCTGAGGAAGATTTTGAATTGGACTTCAATATTGGAAAATTGCGCAAAGTCAGCGGCACCTTAACCGCCGCCGGTAAACCGATTGACGACGCTTGGTTAGATTTCTATCAACCGGATGGTCACTACACCGATCGCCGCAATCGCTACCAGCGAAGTAAAGATGGTTTGCCCAAAGTAGGTTTTCAGATTCGGAAAAAGGTTTCTGCCGACGGAAGTTGGGAGTTGGGCTGGATCCCAGACGCGCATATGGAGGCCATGATCGACACCAATAACCGATGGCTAGGTCGCGATACTTCCTTCCATTTTGATCTACCGCCTGGGCAAGAGTATTTCGACCTTCAACTGCCGGTTGCAACGCTGCGCGTCGACTTCGTTGGCGACAACCCACCCTTGCCGAAGGACGTCCACATTTGGCCGTATGAATTGGAGGAATTCGGTGGCCGCGGCGTGATCTTCCAATCGGTCTATGATTCATCCTTCCCCGATCTTTCCAAAGGACCAGCCGAGGTCACCCTTACCCCAGGCCGGTACAAGGTCTTCCTTGATGACCCCACTCTGTTATTGACCCCGAGTGAATTTAGCATTCACGAGGGCGAAGCTAAATCGATCACCGTTCGCGTCGAAGAGGCTGGAGAGGTCGTCCCTGTGTGGGAAACCGAAGAGGGAGTTTGGAGTGGCGAGATTTCTCTGCAAGCCATTCCTTCATCCGAGACGGAGGGCGGTATCCGAACGCTGGTTGCACGGGAGTTCAATGGCCGCAGGGGCGGATTCAGGGACTCCTATTCGGTTCGACCAGGGAAGTGGACGTTCACACTGGCGGGGCCAGTGGAGCGGCTCACGGATAAGAACTTCCTCAAAACCGGTGAATTCTTTGGCGAAGGGAACGGCCCATGGACGCTAGAGGTGGACGTCGCCCCCGGCAAGCGCACCTTCGTTTTGGTTGGCGTGGATACGAGTGGTCCAATCACTCTGCGCGCCGAAACGAGAGAGAAAGAATAAGAATCAAAAGTGCAAGGCCAAGCCTAAATCGGTCGGCCGCACTCTTGGCAGAATTTGGAATCTTCTTCGTTCAGTTGGCTACAGTTCCGGCATTTGATCATGATGATCTTTTCCGGTGGTGGCGATCCCGACCCACGGCGACCGATTTGAGCGAGGTCGATGCCCGCTTCATCAAGGCCGTCTTTCACCAAGCCACCCGCCATGCGAGCGTGAGGTTCTAATTCTTCACGCGCACGTTCGGGATCCAAGATCACCCCCGAACCGGCCAAGCCTGCCGCCCCCATGGAGCGCAGCACTCCGCCAAGAATCAACAAGATGAAGCCGCCAATTGCGCGCCCCATCATCGATTTGGCGTTGCCTTCGAAATTATCAAAATCGCCGAAGTTAGTGGCGAAAGAAACGAAGGTGGACAGAAATAAAATAAGCCCGATCAGTGAGATCGCGCCGCCGACGTAATACAGTCCTTTGCGCCCTTCCGAAATTTTGCGTGCCATGCAATCAGCTTAAAGACCGTTCGTCTACTCGTCGAGATACTTCTCGTAGTAGTAGCGCAGGTCGTCCTTATCCCAACCCAACTTTTCGTAAAGCTTCTGGGCAGCGTTGTTGCTGAACTCAGTTTCAAGCACCAAACGCACCGCATTCTGCTGGCGGCCAAATTCCTCGGACGCTTCAATCAGCGCCGTACCGACGCCACCGTGGCGCTGTCCCTCTTCGACGAATAAATCGTTGAGGATGTAAACCCGCCGCATCAACACCGAGGAAAACGATGGGTAGAGTTGCACGAATCCAACCGGCGTATCGTCGCGCACCGCGACAAAAATGGTTGAGTCCTGCTTCATCAATCGATCGCCGATGAATTTGGCCGCTGCTGGTAAATCAGAAGGCCGACGATAAAACTGGAGGTAGCCGTCGAAAAGACGAGTGAGGTCGTCTAAGTCAGCAAGTTCAGCGGGGCGAATTTCCACCATCTCATTTTATCTCTAATTCAATTTTGC
Source organism: uncultured Planctomycetales bacterium (assembly GCA_964565175.1). Classification (GTDB taxonomy): domain Bacteria; phylum Planctomycetota; class UBA1135; order UBA1135; family UBA1135; genus JACNIZ01. Next base: position 4,391 of record CAZMDZ010000185.1, on the reverse strand, counting down.
CGTCACCGTTCCATTTTTTGCTGAGCAAATCGAAAACTGGTCGCTTCGAAACCTAGGTGGCGATAGAAGGCGTGCGCTTCTTTGCGGCGTTGGTGGCTAGTGACCTCGATCAAGCCGCAACCAAGCCGTCTTAGTTCCGCCTCCGCCGCTTCGACCAAAATTCTCCCGTAGCCCTTGCTCTGCGCCACCGGGTCCACCACCAAGGCAAAGTTCCCCTCGCCTTCCCACGCTTGCCAATTCGCCGCAACACTCTTGCCATCCATCTCAAACCCTTGAGGAGCGATCAACCTGGCGATCTCGGCAGCATCGGCGAGCGTGGCGCGGCGGATCATTCCACACTTCCTTTCGGCGGTTCCCAAAGTTCGACGCGATTGCCGTCGGGGTCCATCACCCAGCCGAATTTTCCAAGCTCGCCGTCTTCGGTTTTGTCGTCGACGTCGCAACCTTCTTCGCGCAACACTTTCAACAAAGCGTCAAGATCGTCGACGCGGTAATTGACCATGAACGGCGCCGTGCTCGGCTGAAAGTACTCCGAGTCGTGGTCAAAAACGCTCCAAACCGTGGCCCCGCCAGGCGTCGGCCCATCCGCGGTGCCCCATTGAAAAACCGCCCCACCCCAATCCGTAAGGTCAAATCCCAAATGATCTCGGTACCAAGCGCGCAGCTGATCCGGGTTTTTGGACTTGAGGAAGATTCCGCCGACTCCTGTGACTCGTTTCATGATCAAAATCAGCTTAGGACATGAACGCGGGATGTTCCAATCCGGGAGCGAGAAAGTCAGAGGCACCGCCAGTTTTGAATTTCGACAAGATTGCCTTCTGGATCGGCCATGTATTGAATGGTCAACCAGCCAACGGCCTCCACTTTCCGCTCAGTGAACTCGCCGACGGCGCAGCCACCGTGTTCGATCACTTTCTTGGCAATAGCGACCACATCGTCGACGGCAAATGCGATGTGGGAAAAACCTAGATCATCGGATTTTGTGGGCGGATAATGAGGGCCAGCGGCTTGATTCACCAAACCATCGTCTTCCGCTCGATAAGAAAAGATTTCCAACGTCGGTCCATCCTCGCCAAATCCTGGCAATCGCATGTGGATCCCACGTATCCGCGCATTCTTCACCCCAGTCGCTGCACTTAACCAATCCCCGCTCAAGTCTCGCTCCGGCGGCAATGGCTGGCAGTCGAAAACATCTCTGTAAAAGCGGACCAGCAAGCGCCAGTCACGTGCAATCAAATTGGTGTGGCCGAATTTCATGAACTGTGAGGAGGTCCGAAATCAACGCCAAGCTGCTCAACGCCGGGGGCCGCCGTCCATCAATTGTGCCAAACGCTTTTCAGCCTCGTCGACGATGTGCTGTTCAAATTTCATGATGGCCTCGTCTAGC
>CAZMDZ010000185.1:0-2994 GCA_964565175.1 uncultured Planctomycetales bacterium | reverse complement strand
AATGGAGAATCAAACCTCCCTCGCGAGCATCTTTCAGTTCACGCCACCAGGTGTATAAGTACTCCACGCCCAACTGATCGCCAACAAACTTATGCTTCACCGAACGGTCAGGCCTTCGCAACGGGTCTGGGTAAGTAAATGCTCCTGAACGAGAATCTTGCCGTTGATTGAGATCGTCAATTTTGCACATACCTGCATGGGACGAAATCTTGCCGTCGACGATTTCTTGTAGATAAAAACTCAAGATTGCAAGAGCAGTTCTTTGCTTGGCTTGCCGGACCAACTTCTCAATGGAAAGGTGAGCCCGTTCAAAAATTGCGCCAGCTTGTTGCGGATTCACGCGGCCTCTCCGTCCTCAACTTAGTAGCCATTAAGCGCAACTCGAAAGGGGAACAACTGCGCCCGCATCACGCCTTCTTTCACCGCCGGGTCATTTGCAACCAATTGCGCGGCCTGTTCTTCGGTCTCGGCGAGAAAGACAATGATGCCGAATGCATCTTCATCGACGGTCAATGTCCGCCCCGCCAACTTCACCACTCCCTTCTCCACCAAACCTTGCAAGTAAGCAAAGTGCTGGCCGACGATTTCCTCTTCGGCGGCCGTCGGGCCGCTGGCAAGCATGTCGGCGCGGGTGGGTTGAACGCGGTAAAGAAACTCGGCCATGATTACTTTGGGTCGTTGAGGAATTTGTACATGTGGACAATGTCGGCAATTTCACCGTTCCAAAGCTTAACCGCATTCACCCGGCGGCCATCGATGCGATAGCCAAGCTTTTCATAGAGTTTGATGCCAGCTACATTGTTGCTGTAAACGCCCAATTCCATCCGCCAAGATCCCTTGGCCCAAGCCCAGTCTTCGGCCTGCTGAATCAAATGAGAGGCGATGCCTTGGCGTCGGTATTCGGCCAAAATCGACAATCCGAATTCACAATTCACCGACATTTCCTTCGGCTGCAAAATCTCGGCGTGCAAAAAGCCAACGATGCGCTCTTCCGACGGCAGCTTGCTCATGCGGTTCAATGTCAGCAATTGTTCATCGTGAATGGCAGCGAGAAAATGCAGGACCTGGGCGGCATGATCCGGCTTCACTAAGAAGTATTCAATCATCTTGCCGCCCCCCAAGGTTCGCCCGTTTTTTCAGTTCCTTCACAAACCGACGGTCCCCCTCATCCTCGGGCGACAACCAAATCTCAAACTCGTAGTCATCGTCAGTGGTGATGGTCACAGTCGAATCTACAATCCAAAAGGTTGACCACGTCGTACGCACGCCAGTGATATTCTCGTAGTCAACTTCCGAGAAATACAACTCTCCGCTGTCTGGAAGTTCAAAGTAAGAAACAAGTCGATCCTCGGTCAAATACTGCCCATCCTCGGGCACCGATAAGCCTGTTGAATAAAAAAGCAAGATCTCCTCGCCTTCGGCCAAGAGTTGGTGGTCGCGTAAAAATTGGACGTCAGCCTCACGCAGCCAGTCTCCGTCAACTACCTTGGTATCCGGGACGATGTGCATTTCCATCATCACGCCAACCGCGAAGACGAAGGCACCAGCAAGGCCGACCACTCCCCACAAAAGCTTCGCGATCAGGCTTCCTTTGGGTTTGGGAACTTCGCGATTCAGCCGGCCGACGAGCACCACCGCCGGAACCAGCGGCAGGAACATAAGGAACAAAACCCACCAGAAAGAATCTGGCAAAGCCACCGCGAATTGGCTCAGCAAAAAGAGCCCTGCCCACAAAACGCTATTTGATGCCGACTCCTCCTTTCCGCAGCTGCGATGGATGTCTTTCAGCAGTGGGTAATAAAACAGCGGCGCGAAGAACGTTCGCCAAAACGGGGAAACGCCGTTGCCGCGGAATCGGTGGCGGCACTGGACTTTCGGCGTAGGGATCAGTCATTCGCCTCTTCCTCAGTTTTGACAGGAGTCTCCCAGCCATCGTACTTTCCGCCCAACTCTTCGGCCCGGCGCCGCAACCACAAAGTGTGATGAGTCAAATCCGCTAAGAACATAGGTCCCTGATGGGATAACTCGACCTGAAAGCGGCCATCCTTAGTCTCGCGAATCGGGTCCGCGGCAAGATCAAACCCTTCTTCCTTCGCCGCAGTGGCCAGCGTTTCGGCTGCGTCGCGGCTGGGCAGGTACACCCAGTGATCGATCTTTCGCGCAATCCTCGCCACATCCCCTGCGTTGGCGGTGGCTTCCATCACTTGCATATCCCGAATTACCTGCCAGTCATCGGCACTTGGATAGAGACCTTGGTAGTACGATTCGTGGTTTTCGTCGGGAAAAACGACCACGTCATATTCATAGCCAGACTCCACCGCGATCCGCTCGCCAACGCCATCCCAATGCGCTTGTTCGCCAGTAGTGTAGGCGTACAGGGTGCGGCGCCCGTCGGTAGTGACGCGACCGATGAAATAGCCAGCTGCCTTATCTAGCTCAGCGATCCAAAGATCTTCTTGCTCGCCCAGAGCGGCGAACTCTGAATCTTCCGGCAACCCATTTTCGGTCGCCGCATGGACCTCAAGCGTGACCATCAGCATTTGCTCGGGCGTTTGTTCCAGCACCTCCGCCACGCCGACGTCCACCGACACCAACGCCGGGCCATCGCCCATGGTGCAGGGGAAAAACTGCCAATTCTGCTCATAGTCGACCTTCATTTTTTTGCTCGGTGGGACCCAAACCTGCTCACGGCATCCTACCGACTTTCTATCCCCATGTCGCGCAGCAGACCCTTGAATCGACCCTTGCTGACGTAATGATCAGCGAGCAGTTTTCCGTTCCAGAGTAGCGCGTAAACGCCATACAAGGACGGCGCCGCTTGGGCTTGCTGCGCACTTTGCAATTCGGTGACTTGAAGCTGCAAACCATACTCGGCCGCCATTTCGCGCAAGTCGTTCACCGCCTTCGGCAGCATCGGGCATTGCGGCGAGTAAACCAAAAGCAGACCTTCGCCATAGGCAGCAAATGGTTTGGGCAGATCGCTATCCGGCTTGG
>CAZMDZ010000184.1:0-7804 GCA_964565175.1 uncultured Planctomycetales bacterium | reverse complement strand
TGAGCTACTCCATGCCTCAGGCGGCGGCGAATACGCGTCTTGCGCCGATCCTCGATTCCGTCAACGAACGTCTGCAGCAACGCATGCGCCGACGTGATTTAGTCGAGCTGCGGCGGCAAACCGCGCCCGATCCATTGCGGCGCAAGCGCTTCATTGACGCATTGCTTCCTGGCGGCCCTCGCTGCCGTTTGGACGGCGGAGGTGTAAGCGTAATTGCCGAGTGCAAGCGTTGCTCGCCATCGGCGGGCATGTTATTGGACGACCGCAACCTTGGCCAACGTGCTCAAGCTTACGCCGATGGCGGCGCCACCGCCTTGTCGATACTCACCGAAGAAGACCATTTCAAAGGTGGTTTGATCGAGTTGAACAACGTCGCCGCTGCTGGCCTGCCGCGCTTGCGCAAAGACTTTGTCCTCAATGAGTACATGGTGGTCGAAAGCATCAACGCTGGCGCCGACGCAATTTTGCTGCTCGCCGTTTGCCTAGACGACGTGCTGCTGGCCGAACTGCGATCCCAAGCACATGAGCTGGGGTTGGCGGTTTTGTTAGAGGTTCACGATCAAGCCGAACTGGAACGCGCACTTGCCGTGAGCCCAGATTGCCTGGGCGTCAACGCGCGCGATCTGACTACCTTCGAGGTCGATCTTGCGCATACCGAAGCCATGCTTCCACGCATTCCAGACTCGATGGTGCGAGTTGCCGAAAGCGGTTTGCGCACTCCAGCCGACGTCGCCCGTGTGGCCGCGGCTGGTGCCGATGCGGTCTTGATCGGCGAGGCATTGATGAAAGCCAATGACCCCGCCGACTTGATCCGCCAATTCCGGGAGGCCGGTCGGTGAATTGGAATGGACCAACCCAAGGGGCGGACGCGTGAAGCTGCCGCGGATCAAGGTCTGCGGTTTGGCCCGCACTGCCGACGCCGTCGCTGCGGTCTCCGCCGGGGCCGACGCCTTGGGGGTCGTGCAATACCCACCGAGTCCGCGATCGGTCAGCGCCGACCAGGCGGCCGAGATTTTTGCGGCGGCGAACCGTTCTGCAAGGAAGGATGCCACTCCAGCGATCGGCTCTGCCGCAACCAAGGATGCCACCCCAGCGATCGGCTCTGCCACAACTCAAACTGGCTGGTTGCCACCATGCAACGTCGCCGTCATGGTCGACCTTGAACCGCAGCAAGCTCTAGCCTGGGCCACGGCCGCCCAAGCGACGGCAGTTCAGGTCTGCGGCCGCGAAAACCCCGAACACTGGCGCGACTTCCCACTCCCCATTCTGCGCCGCATCGGCGTCGATGAAACCGGACCCATGCAAATGCGGGAATGGATCGACGTCGCCAGTTTGTTTGTGCTGGATCATCCAGCGACTGCAGGCGGCTCGGGGATGACGGTTGATTTTGCGCTCGCCGCCCAACTTTGCCAGCACGCGCCTTGCTTGCTCGCCGGTGGTTTAGGCGCCGACAACGTTGCCGACGCCATCGCAACGGTGAAGCCATGGGGCGTCGATGCTTCCTCGCGACTAGAACTTGAAGCCGGTCGCAAGAACTTAGAAAACACCGCGCTGTTCGTTGCCCGAGCTCGTCGCGAATTGACTTGCCTCAACCCCGAATAAGCTCCCATGAATCTCCTTAGCCAAACTCGTAACCGATGATCAAACCCACTCGATTCGGTGAATTCGGTGGCGTCTTCGCGCCTGAAACTTTGATGGCGTCGCTGGAAGAATTGGAGCAGGCGTGGCAAGAGCTTCGCAGTGACCGCGCATTCCAGGCCCGTTTGCAAAACTTGTTGCACACCTACGCTGGCCGGCCGACGCCGCTGACCTACGCGGAGCGCTTGTCCGAAGAAAACGGATTGGAGCTGTGGTTGAAACGCGAGGATTTGCTCCACACCGGTGCTCACAAACTCAACAACGCCTTGGGGCAATGCTTGCTGGCTAAGGAGATTGGCAAAACCCGCATCTTGGCTGAAACCGGCGCCGGTCAGCACGGCGTTGCGACGGCGACCGCTTGTGCCAAGCTCGGTTTGGAGTGCGTCGTTTACATGGGTGCCGTCGACGCCGAGCGGCAAAAGCCAAACGTTCGCCGCATGGAATTGATGGGCGCGCGCGTGGAAGTGGTTGAGCATGGCCAGCGCACTTTGAAGGACGCAATCAATGAAGCCATGCGAGCTTGGGTTAGCGATCCGTCGGCGCATTATGTGCTCGGCTCGGCTCTAGGGCCGCACCCGTTTCCATCGCTGGTGGCCGACTTTCATGAAGTCATTGGCCAAGAGGCACGTCAACAAATCCTTGCCCAAGCTGACGGCCTTCCCGACGTCGCCGTGGCTTGTGTCGGTGGCGGATCAAACGCCATTGGCTTGTTCCGTGGCTTTGTTGGGGATGACGGCGTTGCCTTAGTCGGCGTGGAAGCGGGCGGTGAAGGCATCGAAGAGGGCAAACACGCAGCGCGATTCTCGGGCGGTACGCCTGGGGTGTTGCATGGTTGTTACACCTGGCTGTTGCAAGACGCTGACGGCCAAATCCTGCCGACTCACAGTGTTTCCGCCGGTCTGGATTACCCGGCGGTCGGTCCCGAACACGCCGAGTTGCAAAATCTTGGTCGCGCTCGCTACGAATACGCCACCGATGGGGAAGCTCTGCATGCATTCGCCGAGCTGTCGGAAAAAGAAGGCATCTTGCCAGCTTTGGAATCCAGTCACGCCGTTGCCTGGGTGTTGCAAAATTCCGAGTCCTTGCGTGGCAAACGCGTCATCGTCAATTTGTCTGGCCGCGGCGACAAAGACTTGGCCACCATCTTTGCCCTGCGCGATGCGGAGGAGCAATCATGAAACCATTCCTCATCTTCACAACTCTCGCGGAGGCACGGTCATGAACAACCGACTGTTTGAATCCGCGCGCCAACTGCGCGAGCAAAACCGGCGCGGCTTGTCCCCGTACTTGACTGCTGGCGACGGCGGTTTGGACCTGACCCTGGAATTGCTCCACGCGCTCGAGCGCAACGGCGCAACCTGCTGCGAGCTCGGTGTCCCGTTTAGCGACCCCATCGCCGACGGACCGGTGCTGCAACTCGCCGCTGACCGGGCTTTGGCTGCTGGCACCAGCGTCGACGGCATTCTTGAAATGGTGACTCGCTTCCGCAACGCGGGCGGCCGTTTGCCGATTGCTTTGATGTCGTATTGGAACCCACTCGGTCACCGTGGCTGGCCGCAGATCTGCGCTGAAGCGAAGAGTGCCGGGATTGATGGTTTCATCATCCCGGATTTGCCGGTAGAAGAAGGCGCGCCAGTCCGTGAAGCTGCCCTCGCCAACGATCTGTGCACCATTTTCTTTGCCGCGCCGACCAGTTCCGATGACCGCATTCGCGCCGCCGCCGCAGCCAGCACTGGCTTTTTGTACGTGGTCGGGCGCACCGGAGTCACCGGCGCGGGCACCAAATTTGATCCGCAAGCACAGACCTTCATCCAGCACGTCCGCGATCTCGCGGGCGACTTGCCCATCGCCGTTGGCTTCGGCATCGCTCAAGCTGGCGACGTCGCCGCCGCTACCGCACAGGCCGACATTGCCATCGTCGGCACAGCCTTGGTGCGCCACATTTTCGAGGCGCGTCGTTCGGCCGAAAAGGACGATTCTTCCCACGCAATTTCCGCCGGCTCTTCTGCCGCCATTGCCGCCGCTGGCAGTTACGTACGCGAACTGTGCAGCGGCCTGACCTCCATCACCAATTCAGAAGCTTAAATGCAACCTGCTCTCCGCAATCAACTTGCTCACCTCGACCGCGCTCTCATGGCAATGCTTAACGAGCGCGCTCGACTGCTCACTTCGGTGCCGCTTGACGATGTCGGTCGCAAAGCGGCCACCTCGGATTTGATGCGCCGTCACGAAGGACCGTTTCACGCCGACGCCCTGCGCCAGGTGTTTGAAATCATCGATTCGGGCTGTGCCGGCGAGGACTCACGCTTCGCCTCTTGCTCTTCCAACCCCGAGCAGCCCGTGCACCCCGACTTCTTTCCTGAAGGACAAGATTTGCACGACCCGGTTGATCCGTCGACTTTAGAGCCGCGAAAAGGAGACAAAAAGTGATAGTTCGTTTCCACAGCAACGCCAAGTTGGAAGACGTGCAGGCCGTGCGTCAAAGTCTTGAAAACGAGGGCATTCGCACCCTGCTTTCGACTGAAACGAGTCGTCCCATTGTTGCCGTCGTCGACAAGATGAACGACGCGCAAAAGAAGGAAATCGTCGACAACCCGCTGGTGCGCGATTTAGTCCCGTGTCGCGGAGATCGTCGCATGACCGAACGTGCTTACTTTGAAAATCCGTCGGTGGTCAAAGTGGGCAACGTGGAAATTGGTAGTGGGAAAGTCGTGGTCATTTCAGGGCCGTGCTCAGTGGAGGGACGGGAGCTGATGATGGAGGCCGCCCGCCAAGCCAAAGATGCAGGTGCCCAAATTTTGCGCGGTGGAGCGTACAAGCCGCGGACCAGTCCTTACACCTTCCAAGGGTTTGGCGTCGAGGGTTTGGCTCAACTCAAGGCTGCCGGCGAAAAGTTCGACATGCCTGTGGTCACCGAGATCATGGACGCGGCCCACTTGCCCGCCTTTGTCGACCACGACATCGACATGATGCAAATCGGTGCGCGCAACATGCAAAACTTCACCATGCTGAAGGCGATCGCCGAAGCGGGGATTCCAGTGCTGCTCAAGCGCGCCCTTTCCGGTACCGTCGACGAGTGGCTTTACTCAGCCGAATATCTTTCTGCCTTCGGTTCGCCGCAGGTAATTTTGTGCGAACGCGGAATTCGTACCTACGAACCGGCCACCCGGAATACGCTAGACCTGACCGTGCTGCCGCTGCTGCGCGAATGGACCCACTTGCCAATCATCGTCGACCCCGCCCACGCCGTCGGGGTGGCGCGCTACATCCGGCCGCTTGCCGCCGCATCAATCGCCGCTGGCGCCGATGGATTGATCGTTGAATCCCACCCGCGTCCGGAAATCGCTCGCAGCGATAAGGACCAAGCGCTGTTACCGAATGAACTTGCCGACATCGTCGGGGATGCACGGGTTCAAGCTGCCGTGACTGGCAGATCCTTTCATCCGTAATGCGTGTGCGATGGGGGAGGTGCTGAGCATTTCCCTTGTCGTTGAATTTGAGACTAATTCTCTGCAACGAAATCGGAACCTCAAATCGAGGGCGGTAACTCTAAATTTTCCACAAATGATGAAAAATTCATTAGGATGAATTGATGCAGAAAACTTTTAGTGATCATGAAATCCGGCAGCTGGACTTGATGAAACGATCACTCGCCTTCTTTCGCAATGGCGAGATGGACCTCCCCAAGCTGCTCAGTTCGCTCCGCGACCACTTTCTTCAAATCGATGAACCGGATTCCAACTGGGATCAAAATTTCCGGGTGGAGTGGCGCAAAATGGACAAGGTGCGCGACCAAGTGCGTGAAGATGCCGTGCAATTAAGCAGCGTGCATATGCGTGAAGATATGCAGGAGAGCACGACCAAGCTCGTCGATTTGCTCGCCGACGCATACCGCCCCTGAAGCTGGCCTCTTTCAGTGGCCCAATTTCCAGAAACACGCGTAACCGATCACTTGATCCCCCGTCTTCCTTGCAAGAACTCACTTGCTAGGAAGACTTCATGTTTCAACCGCCGTTTTGCCCGTACTCCGATTGCGAATCCCAATCGAGCTCTCAAACGTTTTCCTGGAGATCCCGGGGACATTATTTCCGAAAGTGCGATGGCCGGTGGGTAAAGCGTTATAGCTGCCACGTATGTGAACGGCGATTCAGTACGCAAAGTTTCAAGACGGATTACCGATGGAAGAAACCAAAGCTTCATTATCGAGTCTTCGATCTCTTTGTTTCTAAAGTCACCATGCGCCAAATGGCGCGGATAAACAATGTGCGGCGGCCCACAATTGAGCGGCGATTGCGGCGTTTGGGGTTGGTCTGTCGCAAATTTCATGACTTGGCCCTATCCCAAGCCAGGCTCAGGGGAGGGATACATGGTGTTTATCAGCTCGATGAGCTTGAAACCTATGAACAAGACCGCCGACTTTCTCCAGTTACGATGCCGGTTCTCATTGAGCGCTCAAGTTATTTTGTTATTCACGGAGAAACTGCCACCATGGCGGCGCGAGGAAACTTGACGCCCGGTTACAGAGAGAAGAAGGAGGAGAGGGACCTGCGGATTGGAAAGCGTCGATCTGGCTCACGTGCAGCTGTGGTCCATTCCTTGAATCGTTTGTTGTCTAATCACCGGCCAGACTTGGGAATCACCTTAGAGAGTGACCGTAAGACTACTTATCAAACGGAGTTCCGAAGGCTTGCCGGCCCGAGGTTTTTATGCCACCGAAGGGTGTCGTCCAAAAGGAAACGGGATAAGTCCAATACCCTTTTTCCTATCAATCACACGCTTGCGATGATGCGGGATAGCATTTCTCGATTGGTGCGAAGGACTTGGGCGGCTTCGAAGCTTAGGCAGCGATTGGACCTCCATTTCTGGATTTGGGCTTGCTACCGCAATTACATCCGTGGCATCACAGTGCTGACAAGAACGACGCCTGCTCAAGCATTGGGGGTGATGAAACGGGCGTGGAAGCGGACAGATTTATTGCGCTGGCGATGGCCTCAAATCGGATTTGGGCTGGGCCAATGAAAGGGGCCAGCTTCCTTTTAGCCCATTCGAAACTCACCGATCAACGGTAAGTGATCACTGGCGACGCGGGCTACCTTGAGCTTACTTGCGTGAATATGTTCATCGTGCAAGCTACCCCGCCAGAAGATCTTATCCAGCGGGCCCATCGGTGCAGAACTGGGATAAGTGCGGATATGCTGCCGCCGTCGATGCTCGGACCAAGCGTGGAAACCAGTTTTTTGGATGCCCGCACCATGGTAAAGCAAGTTGCGCCAATCGTTGCAGTCGCCGGCTAAGAGAGTGGCTGATTGCGGGCGAATGGACCGCAGTGTGCCCGATTGCAGCACCTTTTCCACTTGGCTTGCGCGTTCCATCGCTGACAAGCCCAAGTGCCAATTGAATACATGCAAACCATGGCGAAAACGTGGTGCTTGCAAGCGCGTATATAAGCAATTGCGCCGCTTACGCCACCCTAGGCGCAGGTCGATCACGCGTCGCTTTTTTATCGGGAAACGAGATAGCGTTGCATTTCCATAGCTTCCGACTTTGAGCACGTGTGCTTGCGACCAGGTGTGGAAGGGGTAATCGCATTCCCGCGCCAATTCGTGATCCAACCAAAGTTTGTGCGACCGCGGCACACCGCGATCAACTTCTTGCAGGAGTAGGACGTCGGGGTTGTGGTGTTGGATGACTTCAATGACTCGGTCTGGACGGAACTTTCGATCCATGCCGAAGCACCGATGAATATTCCAGGTCATGACCGTGAGTTTCATTAGAAGATGCGATCAAACTTGCCGAAAAACCATTCCAGCAGGCGATTCCAGGTGGAGCGGGTGCGCCATTCTTCCAGCGTGATCCTTTTACTGTGGTCAAAGTCGCGGGCGAAACACGCGGCAACGCTGGCGTTGAGGTGGCGGTGGTTGGCGGCGACCATCAGCTCGTGATTGAGGATAAACGACAAGCGGTCGAGGTTGGCAGTGCCCAGCGCCGTCCATTCGTCGTCGATCAGAACCATCTTGCGGTGCATGAAGGCTCTTTGGTACTCATAAATCTCAACGCCGCGCAGTAACAGTCTGTTGTAGTAACGTCGAGCGGCAAAGCGCACCGCTGGATGATCGTGGCGATGGGGGCCGGGCAGCAGCAGGCGCACGTCGACGCCGCGCTTTTT
>CAZMDZ010000183.1:0-7841 GCA_964565175.1 uncultured Planctomycetales bacterium | reverse complement strand
TTACCGGAAATCTTGGAACCTATCCGGCCTTCCCCCCATCAAATACGCAGAAGGGTATTAGCACCCTCCGGACTAATGAGCCCCCTTATTCCTACCTATTCCCATGCACCCGTTCATCGCTCATGACCCTGTCCACAAATCTCACCTCCGAAAGCGCCTGCCAGGCTGGCGAACGATTAATCTCGACAATCCTGCTAGTGGATGACGATCAAGATATCCTCGACGCCTACAGCGCCGCGCTGCAGAACGAGTATTCTTTGATCCAGGCAACCGATGGCCGGTCAGCTCTCAAGCACCTGTCCGAGAGGGAGATCGACTTAGTGATCAGTGACATTTCTATGCCCGAGTTGAATGGCATGGAACTTCTGCGTGAGATCCGCGCCCAGGACCTGGATGTTCCGGTGGTTTTAATTACCGGAGACCCGCACCTGGAAACTGCGACCGAAGCCGTTGAATACGGCGCCATGCGCTATCTGACTAAGCCAGTCAATACTGCCGAGTTGCAGGAGGTTGCCGCCGCTGGAGTGAGTCTCCGTCGCATGGCCGACGCCAAACGCGAGGCATTTTCATTGGTCTCTGGCATCAGCGGGACTGCCGCCGACCAATCTGGCCAGGAAGCTCGCTTCGAGCATGCCCTGGAAACACTTCATCTTTATTTCCAACCGATCGTTTCGTGGCGAGCCAAGCGGCCGATCGGCTATGAGTGCCTTTTACGTTGTAGTGAACCTTCGCTGCAAAGTCCCCCCGAGCTGATTCGGGTCGCCGAAGAACTGGGTCGCATGCAAGAGGTTGGTCGTGCCATTCGCGCCAAGGCCCTTGAACGTATTCCGGCATTGCCAGAGGGGGCGTCCATGTACGTCAACCTGCACTATTCGGATCTTGACGATCCCGAATTGTTCGACCCCAATTCTCCATTTGCTTTGAGTTCGAGCCGCATCGTGTTGGAAATTACCGAGCGCGAATCACTCGAAGCCATCGCCAATGCTCGCGAGAAAGTGTCCGCTCTGCGCAAATTGGGTTTCCACATCGCGATGGACGACTTGGGCGCTGGCCATAACGGATTGGCCGCATTTGCGCGTCTGGCGCCAGAAGTCGTCAAGCTTGACATGTTGTTGGTGCGCGACGTCAACAAAGAACCGCACAAGCACGGCTTGATCCGCATCATGCGGGATTACTGCTGCAAGGAACACATTCAATTCATCTCGGAGGGCGTCGAAACTAAGGAAGAGTTGAATACCTTGCTGGGCATCGGCTGCGACTTGTTCCAGGGCTATCTGTTCGCCAAGCCGTCACCTGAGATTCGGGTGCCCGATCTTGGCACCTAAATCGGATCGGCCTATGACTACCGACGAGACTGGACCGGATCAGACGCCCGCCACGGGTCCGTTGAGTCGTTCGGAAATCGTCGAGTTGATGCAGGCGTGGCAGCAGGCAGAGCAAACTGCTGCGCAAATGCGCAATCAGTTGATGGCGGCCTTAAGCCGAGGGATTCGTGGCCCGGTCAGTCATATCTCTGGAGCTGCTGGATTGCTGCAGGACAGCCAGATGAACGGCGAGCAACGGGAAGGCGTGAATGCCATCCAAAACGCCGCTGACAACTTAATGAAGTTGGTGGAGCAGTTGCAGGGTGTCACTAAGACTCCTGGTGGTGAACCCGCTGGAGTCGCTGGGGCCATCGTCGCCACCGCTGAGGCCGCTAAGCCTGCCGTCGATGCCTCTAAGGTCGCTCAACCTGCTGCAACTCCGCAAAACCCCTACGCGGGGGTGAATTACGGCCTGCAGCACTCGGTGCGGGTTTTGATTGCCGACGATGATCCCACGGCCAGGACCTTGGCTGCGCGTATGTTGCAGCGCATTGACTATGAATCTGACGTGGTCGAAGATGGTTTGCAAGCTGTGCAAGCCGTTCAAGACCAGCCTTATTGCGCCGTGCTGATGGATTGCCAGATGCCGAGGATGGACGGATACCAAGCCACGCGCGCCATTCGCCAGCTCACGGGTCAGGTCGGCGAGGTTCCGGTTATTGCTTTGACTGCCAACGCCATGGAAGGAGACGACATGGCTTGCATGGTGGCTGGCATGGATGACTATTTAGCTAAGCCCGTTAACCCTAAGGATTTGGCGGAAGTGCTGGCTAAATGGGCAAAAACGGCCTAAAGGGCTGTCCCAGATTGAGTCGAAACAGGTTGGGGCCAATTCTTCTAGGGTCCCGTTTTTCCATCTCTTTCACTCATGACCATCGAATCATCTCTGTCTGTGCGGCGGGCCGCAAGCTTGTCCGCTGATCCTGCAACCGCAATTGCCGAGCTACGCGCTGGCCTGGACCAACCAAGCATTGGTCTGGCAGTATTCTTCTGTTCCCCGCATTACGACCGCCAAAAAGTGGCCGAAGCCTTGCGCAGCGAATTTGAGGGAATTTCGGTCATTGGTTGCACCACTGCTGGCGAAATCGGTCCACTGGGATATGCCGAAGAAGGAATCTCTGGATTTAGTCTGTCGGGCGAAGATTTCGAAATTGAAACATCGCTGATTCGCGATCTTCAAAACTTGGAATTGGATCAAGGTCATCGCGTCGCCCAAACGGCAATGCAAAAACTTTCGTCCCAGGTCGGCAAACTGACCCCGGAAAATACCTTCGGCTTTTTGTTGGTAGACGGATTGAGCGTGCGGGAAGAAGGACTGGTCAGTTCCATTCATCGGCCACTTGGCGATATCCACTTATTCGGTGGGTCCGCTGGTGATGGCCTCAACTTTGGCCAAACTCAAATCTGGCACGATGGAAAATTCCACGACGATGCTGCGGTGGTGAACTTGATTCACACCGACCTGCCGTTCCAAGTTTTCCGCACCCAGCACTTCGAAGAGACCGATGCCAAGCTGGTGGTTACCGAAGCCGACCCGCTGAGTCGAACGGTCACTGAAATCAATGCCGAGCCAGCTGCGCGAGAATACGCGAAAGTCGTCGGCATGGAAGTCGACGAATTGACGCCGATGATTTTCTCGGCGCACCCTGTCGTGCTGCGGGTTGGAGGTGAGGTTTACGTCCGCTCCATCGCCAAAGTGAACGAAGACGAAAGCCTGAGTTTCTTCTGCGCTATTGAGGCTGGCATTGTCTTGACCGTCGCCAAAGGACGGGACATGGTTGCTGGCTTAGAAAATGCCTTCCATGAAGTCCATCAGCAGATTGGAAAACCCCAACTGACGATCGGCTGCGATTGCATTCTTCGAAGCTTGGAGAGCCAGGACACGGGTGTTCGAACCCAGCTTGCCAACATCTTCGAAGACAATGGAACCATTGGTTTCGCCACCTATGGCGAGCAATTTGATTCGATGCATGTCAATCAAACCTTTACCGGAGTGTCCATCGGTCAAAAAGGAAGCTAGGAGCCGATGAACAACGAGCCCCTGCCCGATCCAGATCCTGCAGCCGAACTAGAACAGCTTCGGCAGCAGGTTCAGGAATTGGAAGCGCGCCTGAAAAAGGAGGAGAAAATCCGCAAAGCGTTGATGGGGCAGGTTGAGCGTAGTTACAACTGGCAAGGCGATACCTATTCGATGGTGAGGGCGGCTAAGCAGCTCGAAGAAAAAGTTGTCGAGCGCACGCAAGAGCTAGAGGACGCCAATCGCGAAATGGAAGCGGTGAACCATCGATTGAGTGTTGCCAAAGAAAGCGCCGATCAGGCCAGTTTGGCGAAATCGGAGTTTCTGGCGAATATGAGCCACGAAATCCGCACGCCTATGAATGGCATCCTCGGCATGGCTGGCTTGCTTTTGGATACGGGAGTGGATGAGGAACAACGCGATTATGTAGAAACTGTTCAACAGTCGGCGAACGCGTTATTGAGAATTATCAACGACATTCTCGACTTCTCGAAAATTGAAGCGGGCAAGATGACTTTGGAAGTCATCGAGTTTGAGCTCTGCTCAATGTTGCGCGATGCAGCTGATTTGCTTCGCGCGCAGGCAGATCAAAACGGGCTCGATTTGCGCCTCAGTTTGCCTGAGGAAAACGAGCTCACGGTGAAAGGTGACCCTGTTCGACTGCGCCAGGTCATCCTGAACTTGATGAGCAACGCGATGAAGTTCACTAAAAAAGGCTTTGTTGAATTGAATGTCAGCGCACTGGATTGGACTCCCGACGGAGTCCACTTATCTTTCCAGGTAATTGACACTGGAATTGGCATTTCCGACGAAGGCAAAGCCAAACTATTTTCCAGCTTCTCGCAGGCAGATTCCTCCACCACGCGGAAGTTTGGTGGCACGGGTCTTGGGTTAGCAATCTCGCAACGACTCATCGAATTAATGGGTGCGCGAATTCGAGTGGAAAGTGAGGTTGGGAAAGGCAGTTGTTTCTCCTTTGAGCTCGAGTTGACTCTTGGCGTTGGCGCCCATCGAGCGGATGACCGCCAGACTGTTGAATCTAAAAACCCCTACGCGGATCTCAAGTCGGATTGCGTTGCCGCAACATTGCCGATTTTGGTGGCGGAAGACAACTCCACCAACCAAAAACTAGCCCGCCGAATGTTGGAACGGCTCGGCTACGAGGCGGTGATTGCAACCGATGGCGAAGAGGCTGTCGAACTGGTCAAGAGCCAAAATTTCGGGGCGATCTTGATGGATTGCCAGATGCCGAATATGGACGGCTATCAAGCCACCGGGGAAATTCGGAAGCTGCCGTCGCCGAAGTGCGATTTACCAATTATTGCCTTGACCGCCAACGCCATGAAAGGCGATGAGATGCGTTGTTTGGTCGCCGGTATGGACGATTATTTGACCAAACCGGTCCAGCCTGTCGAAGTGGCGGAGAAGCTGGATAAATGGCTGCGTAGCCAAGAAAAGCGCCGCTCGGCCTGATTCTGGGGCTGACTTCTGGGTCCATCGACCGGGGAAATGCGAAATCGCTTGCCCAGCTACCGGCACGCGTTTAGAACTAGGGCCAAATGGCCATCAATAGCCTTCAAGAATGGATCCAAGTGCTGGAGCAGGCAGGCGAGCTCGAGCGCGTTCAGGCCGAGGTCGACCCAGTGTTGGAGATCTCGGCGATCACTGACCGGGTGTCCAAAGAGCAAGGAGCTGCCAACCGCGCCTTGCTGTTCGAAAATGTGCGCGGCAGTGCGATGCCGGTGCTGATTAATGCCTTTGGCTCGCGTCGACGCATCGGTTTGTCGCTGGGGGTTGAGGACATGGAACAGCATGCGGATCGATTGCGGGACTTGTTGGATCAATCACCGCCAGAAGGTTTGCTCGATAAATTGCGGATGCTGCCTAAGCTGGCGGCAATCGGCAAGGTGTTTCCAAAGAAGGTGTCGTCGGCGCCGTGCCAAGAAGTGGTATGGCAGGGCGAGGATGTGGACTTGGAAAAGTTGCCAGTGTTGACGACTTGGCCCGATGACGCAGGTCCGTTTGTGACCTTTCCGTTGTGTGTGACCAAAGATCCAGAAAGCGGCAAGCGTAATTTGGGGACTTACCGTCTGCAGGTATTTTCGCGCAACGAAACTGGCTTCCATACCCACTTGCACAAGGATGCGCGGCGCCATCTGGGCAAGGCGGCCGAGCGCGGTGAAAAGGTGCCCGTTGCCGTCGTCATTGGCGCCGACCCGGCCACTTGTTTTGCGAGTGTGGTGCCGGCGCCGCCGGACTTGGATGAACTTTTGATCGCTGGCTTTCTTCGCCAAAAAGCAGTGCCGCTGGTGCCGTGCAAAACGGTGCCGTTGGAAGTCCCGGCTACCGCCGAGATCGTGCTCGAAGGCTGGGTGGACCCAAACGAGCTACGCCGCGAAGGGCCATTTGGCGATCACACTGGTTTTTATAGCTTGGCCGATGACTACCCCGTGTTCCGGGTGGAATGCATCACCATGCGCAAGAATCCGGTTTACCACACCACCTTGGTGGGGCGGCCGCCGCAGGAAGATTGCTGGATGACCGAGGGGATTGAGCGCTTATTGCTGCCTGCATTGCAAATGCAATTCCCAGAGATCCTCGACTACCGCATGCCGTTTGAAGGCGTCGCTCACAACTTGATGTATCTCAAAATCAAAAAGGCTTATCCAGGCCATGCGCGCAAAATCATGAATGCGATTTGGGGTTTGGGCCAGGCGATGTTCACCAAGGTGATCGTGGTCGTCGACGAAGATTGCGATATTCATGATGACAAAGATGTCACTTGGCGGGTGCTCAACAACATTGACCCGCAACGCGACTTGGAATTCACTCTGGGGCCGATCGAAGTTCTCGACCACGCTAGTCGCGCCGCATGTTATGGATCTAAAGTTGGCATCGATGCCACCCGAAAAATGGCTGAAGAAGGGTTTGTTCGGGATTGGCCGGAAGTCATTGAAATGTCAGGAGAGATGCAAGATCAAGTTTCAAGGCGATGGGCTGATTACGGCCTTTCTTCGTCATAGACTTGCAACGCGTTTTTAACAGGATTGTCACTTAACCTACTGCCCACTCGGCGGATAAGGTCGGGGTGTCAGCGATCCGGGAGCGGACCGAGTCTCTGTCTCTTACCTCCACCACATGACAGGTCTGGTCGTCCTCGTAGTGCCGCTGGCGGTTGGCTTCACCCTTGCGGTACTCGAAAGCCATCGCGCCAGGCGTCGGCAGTTGCGCACTGTGTTGGGCGAGGTACGTCAAGCCAAGGAAAGCGGCAGTGCGCAGGCTCGCTTGCAGTATCCATGGGTGGATTTGTCGCGCTGCATTGGTTGCGGAACTTGCGTCAGTGCATGTCCTGAACACGGCGTGCTGGATTTGGTTCATGGACAAGCGGCGGTGGTGCACGGCTCGCGTTGCGTCGGCCACGGACGTTGCGCCGAGCAGTGTCCGGTGGAAGGCATTGTTTTGACGCTGGGGGATTTGCAGGATCGCAACGACATCCCTGCCTTAAGCGACCTTGAGGCCGTCGACCAAGAAGGCTTGTTTTTGGCTGGGGAGGTGACGGGTTATGCGCTGATTCGCACCGCGGTGCAGCATGGCAAAAACGTCGCCGTGGAAGTGGCAGCGCGCAAGGCAAGTCACCAGGGACCCACTGCGACTGCTGCTCCTGCTTCTGCTAATTCTCCTACTTCTGCTGGCGTTGACCGGAGCGGCAGAGAGGCCGGCGGTGACCAAGGAATGTTGGATCTATGCATCATTGGCGCAGGCCCGGCGGGATTGTCCTGTTCGCTGGAAGCCAAACGCTTGGGCTTAGATTTTGTCACCTTGGAGCAGCAAAGCTTGGGCGGTACCGTGTCCAAGTATCCGCGGCGCAAGTTGGTCATGACTCAGCCTTTAAAGCTGCCGCTAGGACCGACCTTAAAGTCGCAGACTTATCGAAAAGAAGAGTTGATGGATCTCTGGCAGCAATTGAGCGAAGAGCATCAATTGCCAATCCGCGAAGAGATCACCGTGCAGTCGATCGAAAAGCGGGAAGACGGCAGCTTCGAAGTGCAGGCCGGGGAATTTAGCATCCGCGCTCGTTCGGTTTGCATGGCGTTGGGCCGACGAGGTACGCCTCGAAAGTTGGGTGTGCCCGGCGAAGAACAGCAAAAGGTGATTTACTCACTGATCGACGCCGCGGCCTATCAAGGTCGAAGAATGTTGGTGGTGGGGGGCGGAGACAGCGCCGTCGAAGCTGCGCTGGCCTTGGCTCGTCAAGCCGGCAACGAAGTGCATCTTTCTTATCGGCGGGAGCAGTTCTTTCGCCTCAAAGCGCGCAATGAATTGGAAGCCTTGCAAGCGGTCAAAGAAGGCCGGATCCAAGCTCATTTTGGAACCCGCGTGGTGGCCATCGAAAGCGATCATGTGAAGCTGGCTTCTGTCGAGGACGACGGCCACCACGCGGGTTCCAAAATGAGCTTGGA
>CAZMDZ010000182.1:0-7864 GCA_964565175.1 uncultured Planctomycetales bacterium | reverse complement strand
GAAGATGGGAAAAGAAGTTGACGGCACCGCAGCTAAGTTGATAATCAAACCAACCCACAATCAGACCGTGAAATCTTTCCCCCTCCAAGTCTTGCTCCCTTGCGCCGCACTTCTGTTCGGCGCCTGTCAAAACACCCCGCACAACCCAGACCTCCCCGACGGCTACGCCTCTGGGCCTGGCTGGGTCGACCTGACCCTTGACGACTTCATCAACGTCAATGGCAACGCCGACACTTGGACGCAAAAAGGCGACACCATTATTTGCAGCGGCAAGCCCAACGGCGGTGCCCGCAGCCTCAAGCGGTACGGCAATTTTGAACTGACCGTCAACTGGAAACACCACGAGCACGCCGGCAACTCCGGCATCTTCCTCTGGTGCCCCGAAGAGGCCTTCACAGATCTGCCTCCCGGCACCCTGCCCCGCACCGGCATCGAAGTCCAAGTTCTCGACCTTGGCTACGAAGAAAACTGGGAAGCCTCCAAGGGCCAGCCCTCCAACTGGTTCACTTCCCACGGCGACGTCTTCCCGGTCGGCAACGCCAGCATGACTGCGGCAACTCCGCAAATCGATTACGTCACCGCCGAAGGTGCGACCTACACCGTCGGCAGTGCAAAGAGTTCGCGCAGCTTCCCGACCGAGCGTCTCGTCAACCCTGCTGGCGAATGGAACACCTACGCCATCCGCGCAGTCGATGGCGAAGTGACCCTCTGGGTCAACGGAACCAAAGTCAATCGCGGTTTCAACTGCAAGCCTAGTCAGGGGTATTTAGCGCTGGAAGCAGAGGGTGCTTTGGTTGAGTATCGGGACTTGCGGGTGCGAGAGTTGTAGAATTGGTTTAGAAAATACGGAAGACAACCACATTCAAAAAATGGCCGGAACAAGCAACCCTTTTGTCCCTCGCGTTGGCGGCACCCTCAGCGCCGACATTGCAGTACCCGAACACGAGCGTGAAGTGCATTTCTATACCCGTGTCCTTTGCACGGGCGAGAAACCGCTTTGGCGGGAAGATCTGATGAACAATCAAGGCATGCCGATCATCGGCTTGGGCGCGCGCAGCCCAGAGTATGCCGATCTACCACTGCAATGGATGCCGCACATTCAGGTCGCCGACGTCGCCGCCAGTGTCGAGCGCGCGCTCGAACTTAACGGCAGTGAAATCGTTCATCGCAAAGACGGCGATGGAAAGAGCCAATGGGCAGCGATGCTCGATCCAAATGGTGCCGCGTTCGGAATCATCCCAGTCGTGCCGAAGGAAGCGATCCCTCCCAATGAGAACGACGGATCGGAGCCTGTAGGTTGCATCTCCTGGCTCGACTTAACCGTCCCGGATGCCTCGACAACCCGTGACTTCTATCGCCAAGTCATTGGCTGGTCGGCGCAAGAGGTCGAAATGATGGACGGAAGTGAAGGCTACGCCGACTTCCTCATGTTGAGCGACGACAACAACCCGGCGGCCGGAATCTGTCATGCGCGCGGCGCAAACACCGACTTGCCACCGATCTGGATGCTTTACCTTCCCGTCGGCGACCTCGCCGAAAGTCTCCGACGAGTCGAAGAGGAAGGAGGCAAAATCATCAAGGAAACAAAGGGATCGAATGGTGAGAGTGCCTATGCCGCAATTCAGGATCCCGTCGGCATCTGCCTAGTATTGGTGCACCATTAAGCCGATTAATCCCTAGGTCTGAATCTTCTGGAGTTGTCATCCAGAAAAAGGAAAAGCCGCGTTCACCTCCAAATTGAACGCGGCTCTTCCCATAACGGGGAGACAATATAGGGCTAGGGTATTCCTACGGGAACATGAAGCTGTTCACGGTAGACAACTCACAGCGTTCGACATCCAACGCTTGGAAGTAGGCGGTTATGCCAGAGGCTGCGGACGGAACCATGGTGGAGATGAGGCCGACGCCGTCGGAAGAGGCGGTGCCGGCACCGAGCAGTTGTGCTTGATCAATGCCGAAGTCGGCAGCGGCGCAGAGGCCGACGGAAGTGAGACCCGTGGCGGTTCCGTAAGCGATAACAAAAGTGCCGCTGCCGGTGGCGCCGTTGACTTGGAAGTGGTTGAGCTTTCCAGCCTCACCGGGGAATGGATCAGCAAGGCGAACATCGATTTTGGTGCCAGCACCGGCGTCGACGATGACTTGAATGACTTGGGCAACCACCAGGTTTCCAAGATTGACGACTTGGAAGCCGTAACCAAGTGGCAAATCGCCTTCGTAGGTAATGCCGGTGAACTCACCGACCAGGTTGGCAGCAGTCAGGATGGTGAACTGATGGCCAAACTGTGGAACGAAACCGTTGATCGACTTGAGTGCAACTTCGCCGTCGAGAGTGGCAGTGCCAGCAACGGAAAGTTGATCGTGATCAACCGTTGGCGTTAAACCGCCGAGATCGATTTCGAGTTGTCCGCTTGCGCAGGAGCCTGAGCCACTTTTTGTCAACCAGCCCGGCCATTTGGAATTGTCGGGCCGCATGATCGCCCGTCCCGTGCAGAACAATCCAGAAGCTCGTGCCGCCGCCCGCGCCGAGGTCCAGGATTGGGTGGTGCATGAATATGCCGAGGTGGATGAACTCATTCTCGACGTACCTGAGGGTTTGGACGAAAACAGCTTCGCCGCTCAATTGATGGCGTCGGGAGAATGGGAGTACGTGCACCCGGATTGGATTTGCTATCCGATTAACACGCCGAACGACACTTACTTCGGTAGCCAGTGGCATCACACGACGATGCAATCCGAAGCAGCTTGGGACACGATTACCGCTGGCGGCAGTTACATCGCCGCTTGGACCGACACCGGCGTCGACACCGATCACCCGGATTTGGTCGGCCACCTACTGCCGGGTTACAACGCGGTCGACCGTTTGACAGAAGCGCAAGGTGGCGACATTGAAGACATCAATGGCCACGGCACGCTGACGGGCGGTTGCATTGGTGCATCGGGCAACAATGGCCAAGGCGTGGCTGGCTGTGTCTGGGATGTGCAGCTTTTGCCGGTGCGCGTTTCGAACTTTAGCAATGGCGGCGCTTATTACTCCGACCTGGAAGCGGGTGCGCGTTGGGCAGCTGAAAACGGAGCTCGAACGATTAGCGCAAGTTATAGCGGCGTCAACAACACCTCGATTCAAACGACTGGCGCTTACTGTCGTTCGCTGGGCGCGCTGTATTTCTACGCCGCCGACAACTCGAACAATAACCACTCGACCTTCGATTGGGCCGACGTCATCGTCGTGGGTGCAACCGATCAAAATGACAATAAAGCAAGCTTCTCCAGTTACGGCTTGGCGGTTGACTTGACTGGTCCCGGCGTCGACGTTTGGACGACCAAAATGGGTGGCGGTTATGGCGGCGCCAGCGGAACGAGCTTGTCGACCCCACTGGCAAATGGCGTGGCTTCGTTGATGTGGGCGGCGAACCCGTACCTCGACAGTTACCAAGTGGAAGCTCGCCTCTACGGCTCTTGTGACGACATCGGCGCTGCCGGTGAAGACAACGTTTTCGGGCACGGTCGATTGAACATTGCCAACGCCGTCGAAGCTGCTCTGCAGGGCGACATGGACCTGACTGCGCCTACCCTCAGCGGTGGCAGCAGCGCGACCTTCACGGTTTCGGGCGCCCCAGCCTCGTCGATGGTCTATCTAGGTTATTCCCTAAGTGGTTACGGCATGACCGACATCGGCCCGCTGGGCACGGTGATGGGGATCGACAACCCGCAACAGGCTGCGGCTAGTGCCTCCGATGGCGCTGGCAACGCGTCGATGAGCGCTTCGGTGCCCAAT
This sequence comes from uncultured Planctomycetales bacterium, assembly GCA_964565175.1. GTDB lineage: Bacteria > Planctomycetota > UBA1135 > UBA1135 > UBA1135 > JACNIZ01. The sequence goes on along the minus strand of CAZMDZ010000182.1, from coordinate 4,089 downwards.
GCCGCCAGCGGCCTGACCGTCTGGATCCAAGCCGTCGCCGCCGGAGACACCTCCGACGTCGAGGTCCGCACTATCCTGTAGCCGGATTTCGCGATAAGTTAGGGGCATGGTGGATTTCCTCCTTGCCCCGATCTTGGCTTGTGCAGCCTGGGCACAAGATACCCCCCCACTATTCACCCCCGAACCTGGCCATCTTGAGTTTTCCGGCCGCATCATTGCACGGCCGGTCCAAAACAACTCGATGGCACGTGCGGCGGCGCGAGCAGAGGTGCAGGACTGGATCTTGCGCGAATATCCGGAGGTGGACGAGTTCATTCTCTCTGTGCCTGAGGGCATGGACGAAAACAGTTTTGCCGCTCAGTTGATGGCATCCGGAGATTGGCAATACGTGCATCCGGATTGGATTTGTTATCCGTTGGAAATTCCCAATGATTCCCTTTTTGCCAATCAATGGCATCATGAAATGATTCAATCCAGCGAAGCTTGGGATTGGATGAATTCTGCACCCAACCGCATCGCGGGCTGGACCGATACCGGAGTCGACACCGACCACCCAGATTTGATCCATCAATTGCTTCCTGGTTACAACGCCGTGGATCACTTGACCGAAGCGCAAGGTGGAGACATTGAAGACATCAATGGCCATGGCACAGTGACCGGCGGCACCATTGGCGCGACTGGAAATAATGGCGAAGGGGTTGCCGGAGTGGTGTGGGACATCCAACTTCTACCCGTCCGCGTTTCCAACGATCCGGGCGGCGGGGCATACCTGTCCGACCTCGAACACGGCGCGCGCTGGGCGGTGGAGAATGGAGCGACCACCATTAGCGCAAGCTATAGCGGTGTGGAATATTCGTCGGTGCAAACCACCGGTGCTTACGTACGCTCGATGGGCGGCTTGTATTTCTACGCTGCGGGAAACTCCGATCAAGATCATGCCAGTTTCGATTGGGCGGATGTCGTCGTCGTTGGTGCTTCGGATTGGAATGACGACAAGGCGTGGTTCTCGAGTTATGGCGTTGCGGTCGACATGACTGCGCCGGGCGTCGATATCTGGAGCACCGAAATGGGTGGCGGCTATCGCGGCGCCAGTGGCACAAGTTTGTCGACGCCGGTCGCAAACGGCGTAGCTGCGCTGTTGTGGGCGGCAAACCCGCATTTAGACAGTTTGTCGGTCGAGCAACGCATGTATGGTGCATGCGATGACATCGGCGAGCCGGGTGAAGACGATATCGTTGGCCACGGTCGCGCCAATTTGAACAACGCGGTTCACGCCGCTTTTGAAGGCAGCATGAGCATCCTGACGCCGAACTTGGTTGCCGGAACTTGGGGCCACATTAGCGTCACTGGTGCGGTGCCCAACCAACCGGTTTACCTTGGCTACTCCACCATCGGCACTGCCATTCAAGACTTCCCGTTGCTGCAAACTTCGATGGGCTTGATCGCGCCGCAACTCGCCGATCAACGCATCGCCGACGCCAACGGCAACGCAGCCTTCCACCGCTATCTGCCCATCGAAGTGATGGGCCAAGCGGTGTGGGTTCAAGCCGCTGTTTACCGCGACACTTCGCAGGTCGACGCACGACTGATTCAATAACAACATGAAATCGATTTACCGTTTGTTGGGCGCCAGCCTTTTGCTGCTGGCGTCCTGTGGCCCCTTCAACTTCAGCAGCCAAGAGGTTTCCTGCCGCTACAACGCTGAAGATGACTCTCTAAAAGTGAGGTTGATTTACAACGAAGTACGACACGTCGAGCAGTCGTCGGGATGGTTTGAAAACAATCCCAATAACGGCAAGCCCGATTTGGAGCGCGGTGAAAAAGCCGTGCGGCGTATGTTGAATGGCGATCGAGTTTTCATGGTCGCCGGCAACCTCCTCAACTACGACCTCGACGACAGTGATCCTGAAACTCAAACCGAATTCCAACGTGGTATTCGGGTCGAGCCAGCTGTAGTTGAACTCGATGACAAGAAGCGACTGCGGATTACTCAGGAGCTGACCTTCCCAAATTTTGGCCAAGGGATGAAGGCAGGCAACCAAGAGTTGCGCAAGGAGGTGGCTCAGGAAGTGGAAGAGCTACTGGCCAAGCCCGATCCGGAACGGATTGATCAAGCTACAGTCGAGTTACTCAAGGCTGATATCGACGCCAACTACGATTGGATGAGTTGGGACGCCAAAGGCTTGCACCTCAACTTTCCGGCCTCGCCACAGTTACTTGCCAAGTTGGCGCTGGGCGGCGTCCGACATTTTGCTGCAACGCCTCAAGACGAGGTCAAAGATTTGCCCACCGGCTTCCACGCCTTTTCTGAAATGGTGACGTCGCTCACCGAGCTGACGGTCCAGGACAACCGCGTCCATCTGACCTTCGGTCCCCAGGAGGATGGTTGGGTGGTTTTCCGCTTTTTGGAGCAATGGCAATACCAGCCGCCAGAAGAGGCGGAAAAATATGACCCCTTGCTGCTCCAACACCTACAGGAGCTAGAGCTTGTTTCTGACTCAAATCCGGCTAAATCCTAAAGAAACTTGAGTTTTCGATAGGGCAATCGCAATTGGCGGCATCAGGTAAGTAAGTCAGCGAATCCCCTGACGGGACCAGCTGGCCTACTCGTCTATCGTGGAGGATTTTACCTGATCAGTTGACGATTTTTATTTAGCCCGGGGGTTTCTGCATCGTGGTGTAGAGCCCCCTTTTTTTGTCACCGACGCGCCACCAAAGAAAATTCCAGCCCTGGCTGATCCGGCTCGGCCGATAGTGCCCCCCTGTGATTTCGTAGGGCTAATATGAAGGGGGGCGAGCCGCATTGCCGACGCCCCTACGCCAATACGCCATGGGTTTGATCTTCGTAGTCGCCGCTTGCACGCTCGCTGCTTCGTTTGTTTGCTCGCTCTTCGAGGCTGCGCTTTATGCGATTACTCCATCGCAAGTTGGGCTGCTCAAAGAAAGGGGCGTCCGCGGAGCTGCACGCCTGGAGCGGTTGCGCAATGACATCGAAGAGCCGATTGCCGCAATCCTGACGGTCAACACTGTGGCTCACACCATCGGCGCAGCTTGGTGCGGCGCGATGGTCGCGCAAAAATACGGAGATATGGCGGTTGGATGGTTCGCCACCGTTTTCACCCTGGCGGTGCTAGCGCTGACTGAAATTGTGCCCAAGAGTTTGGGCGTGCGTCATGCTGCGGTACTGGCGCCACGATTGGCTTGGCCGTTGCAAGTGATGACTTGGCTTTCGTGGCCAATCGCCCGCCCCGCGCGCGCGGCGATGCGACGACTTTCCGGAGCTAGCAAAAACACCGGTCCCAGTGAAGACGAGGTCATGGTCTTCACCCGCTTGGCCCGTCGTCACGGCCAAGTGCGCAGCGAAGAAAGCACTTGGGTAGAAAACGCCCTCACTCTCGACCGCGTCCCCGCCCGCGACTTAATGACGCCGCGCCGCGTCATCGAAAGACTACCAGCAGACCTCACCGTCGACGATGCCATCGCTCGCACCGACCGCTGGATTCACAGCCGCGTCCCCATCCACCAACCAGGCAACCCCGACGAAATCCTCGGCGTGGTTTACCGCCGCGAAGTTTTCGACGCAGGAGTCGCTGGCGATGGTGAGCGCACGGTTGGTTCACTTAGCCGCAAACTCGACACTGTTCCAGGCAGCATGCCAGCACACAAGCTGCTGCACTTATTCCTCGGCGGGCGTCGGCATATGGTGGCAGTGGTCGATGAATACGGCAGCTTCCAGGGAATTGTTTCGTTGGAAGACGTGCTGGAAGAAATGCTTGGAACGGAAATCGTTGACGAGCATGATGAGATCGTCGACTTGCAGAAACACGCGCGGGAATCCAACCCGCATGCTGACGCTGGCCCAGCAGACGACGCAGCGAGCGGCACCTCTTGAAGCCACGCTGAATTACTTCGCCTTCCCATCTAAACTCTTAAAATCGAGCACGTATTCGCAGCTCTGGTCGACGGGGAGATCGTCGACGGGAACTTTGGTGATCACTTTCCCCTTTGCGCTAAATTCCAACTTGGCTCCAATTCCAAGTGGGCGCTGAAGTGAAGATGAGGTGCCGCTGAATGACTAAATCAACTGCG
>CAZMDZ010000181.1:0-7932 GCA_964565175.1 uncultured Planctomycetales bacterium | reverse complement strand
CCGATGAGGATCACGACGGGCTGTTCACGCAAGCGGGGGAAGGCACGGTGTTGCTTGACGACATTGAAGATCTCCCCCTTGATGCACAGGCCAAGTTGTTGCGGGTCTTGCAAGAGCGGACTTTTACCCCGCTCGGTTCGCCGAAACCACTGCCCTTCCACGCTGGTGTCATTGTCGCCACCAAGCACGACCTTAGCCAGCGCATCGCTGATGGCACCTTTCGCGAGGACCTCTATTACCGACTCGCCGTGGTCCCACTCGAGATCCCGCCCTTGCGCGATCGGCCGGAAGATATCCCTGTCTTGCTTGGTGAATTTTTGAAGCGATTGGACCCCGAAGGGCGCTACCGCATTCACACTGACACCTTGCGTCAACTGGCGCGTTATGACTGGCCGGGCAATGTGCGAGAGTTGGAAAACGCCCTTCGTCGAGCTTTGGCTTTGTCGGGGCGGGCGCGAGTTTTGCGGGGCGAACACTTTTTCCCGGGCGGCCCGGCTGGGGATTTGCGCGGCCAAGAAATCTTGCCGCTGCGCGAAGTCGTGCGCCGAGCCGAAACCGACGCCATCCGCAAAGCCATGGCCTACACCGGCGGTCGTAAAATTAAGGCGGCCGACCTGCTCGGCATTTCACGCAAGGTGATGTGGCAAAAAATGAAGGATCTCGGACTCGACCAGGCTCCCGACGCCGCTCAGGCGCCGACGAGTGGTAAGTCCGCCGATGCGGATCCCTCGGCGACCCCGGAGCCTGGCGCGTGACCGCGCTGCCGTTGTTGCGGCTGCAAGCCGATCGAGTGTGGATCTGGGCAGATCTCCACTTGCACGAGGAGCAAGCCGACGAGATCCTTCGCTTCGCCGAGCAAATTCAGGCAGTACCGGAAGAGGTCGAGGCGGTGATTGTGCTAGGGGATCTTTTTGACGCTTGGGTCGGGCGAAAAACTTGGCAGTATCCAGCCTTCCAGCCGCTGGTCGAAGCTTTTTGCACCCTAAAATCCCGCCAAACCGACTTGATCCTACTGCGCGGGAACCGCGACGTGCTAATGAACCCCGCCGACGTCGCCCCGGTGCATGGCCGATTGGCGGACCGGGTTCTGCTTGAATCCCGGCCTCCACAGGACACCGCCCAGTTGGAGCCATCGACTAAGCCAAGCCTTGCCGCAACAGCGCTGGTTTTGCTCAGCCATGGCGACGAATATTGCCTTCTTGACCTGCCGTATCAGCGGCTCCGTCGCACTCTGCGTCGCCCATGGGTGCGCGGAATTCTGCGAGCTCTGCCACACCGCTTGCGTAAACGCATTGCCGCTCGCATGCGCGGCCATTCCGAACGCGCCGTCGGTCGCAAACCGATGGACATGATGGCTCTAGACGAAAGCGCAGTGGAGCGGGCTTTGGGCGAAGTCGGTGCAGACTTGGCGGTGATTGGGCACTTGCACCAAGAAAGGCGGCAGGCACTAGCGGGAGGCGGTTTTTTGCACGTTTTGCCCGCCTGGGAGCCGGGGGCAAAAGCTTGGATTGTGGGGGCGTCGGGAAACGGCGCGGAAGATGCTACGAATGCTTGACCCCAGGGCGTAATCGCCTAGAATTTGTCTGCTCCATGTCCAGTGGTCCCCCTTCATCAAAAAGACCCGTCATCACGCTCGATGGGCTCTCTGGTTCGGGCAAAAGCACGCTGGCGCGTCTACTGGCGCAAGAGTTGGGCTGGGCCTACCTCGACAGTGGCGGTTGGTACCGGGCTTTGACCTGGGCCGTGCTGCAAAAGCAGGGCGATCCGGCCGACTCACAGAGCATTCTCACCGTTCTTTCCCAGCTTGAGCTTCTCTGCCGTCCCGACGGCAAGGTGCTCGTCGACGGGGTGGTTCTCAATCAAGAACTTCGTACCCCTGAAATCGATCGCGCCGTTTCGCTGCTCGCAGACCACGCCGACGTTCGCCTTGCCCTGAATCAGCGCATGCGCCAACTACGCGAACTGCCAGCCATCCGGGGCGTAGTCGCCGACGGTCGTGACGCAGGTTCGATCATCTTCCCCGACGCATCTTTAAAGATTTTCGTCGAAGTCACGGTCGAAGTCCGTGCCCAGCGGCGATTGGAGCAACAACTACAAGCTGGCTTGTCGGTGGATTTTGAATCCACCCTGGCTGCTCTGCGCGATCGCGATCAAAGCGATCAAGCGCGCGGAGACGCCGCACCCCAGATCCACGATGGAGACAGGGTGTTTCACAACGAATCCGTTACCGTCGAAGAGGCGATCCGGCGCCTTCTTTTGTGGGCAAGTGAACTGACCGCGGCTTAACCGCGTACGTTCCACCCGCAAGGCTTTGCCCGACATTCACCGGCTTACTAACCAATCCCGCCTTTATGGCTTCCAAAGACACCATCCGTCGCTTCTCGATAGACGAAGCGTCCCTCGAACAGGAACTCGCTGCCATTCTCGGCACCGACGTCGACGTCTCCAGCGCAATTGGAGACTCGGTCGGTGACGTCGAGCGTGACCAGATTGTTTCCGCGACCGTGCTTACCCTAGATGACGACCGCCAACGCGTGCTGGTCGACATCGGTGGTAAAGCCGAAGCGCCGATCCCTTACGAAGAATTCGAAGATGCAATGCCGGCTGTCGGCGACATCTTCGAGGTTTACTACCGTGGGGATGACCGCGCCACCAACGTACCCGCCGTATCCAAGCGCGAAGCAGACCGCGAACGCGCCTGGGCCAAGGTCATCGACTTCTACGAAGTCGACAACGTGATCGAAGGCGAGGTCAAGAAGAAGATCAAAGGTGGCTTGTTGATCGACGTCGACGGCGTCCTGGTCTTCATGCCTTCTTCTCAGATCGACCTGCGCCGCACGCCGGAGCCGGGCGACTTCATTGGTCAGGTCATTCGCGCCAAGATCGTCAAGATCGACTTGGAGCGCAAGAACATCGTTGTTTCGCGTCGTCAGCTGCTGGAAGAGGAGCGCGCCGAGAAGCGTGCCACCTTGCTGGCAGAAATCGAAGAAGGCCAGGTCCGCGAGGGCGAGGTCAAGAACATTGCAGACTTCGGTGCATTCGTCGACCTCGGCGGCATGGACGGACTGCTGCACATCACCGACATGACCTTCGGTCGGATCAAGCATCCGCGCGAAATGGTCAAGATTGGCGACAAGCTGGACGTGATGATTCTGAAGATCGACCGCGATCGCAACCGCGTCGCGCTGTCCCTGAAGGCCCTGACCAAGGACCCATGGGAGAAGATCGACGAGCGTTACCCAGTCAGCACTGTGCACAAGGGCCGGATCGCGAACATCATGCCTTACGGTTTGTTTGTCGAACTGGAGCCTGGTGTCGAAGGTTTGGTTCACGTTACCGAGCTCAGCTGGTCTCGTCAGAACCCGAACCCAGAAGCCGAATTCGAGCGCGGTCAGGAATTGGACGTCTTCGTCAAGGACATCGACTTCGAGAAGAAGGAAATGTCGTTGTCGCTGCGTGAGGTTGAGGGCAACCCATGGGACGAAATCGCCGAAGCTTACGCTCCGGGTACCGTCATCGAGGCGACCGTCAAGAACCTGGCTTCGTACGGCGCTTTCGTCGAGATCGAAGAAGGCATCGACGGCCTGCTGCATAACACTGACTTCCACTGGACCCGCAAGGTTCAGCACCCGTCCGAGGTTGTCCGCAAGGGCGATCGCATCCAGTGCGTGGTATTGGCAGTCGACCGCGAGAAGCAACGCATCTCGCTGGGTATGAAGCAGCTGACCCGCAACCCTTGGGAAGATTACATCCCGGCCAACTACCACGTAGGCGACATGATCGCCGGTACGTTGACCAAGGCCATCTCCGCTGGTTGTTTCATCCAGCTGGAAGAAGATCTGGAAGCCTTCCTGCACTACTCGACCGTGCCGCACGAGTGGCAGACCGATCCGGAAAACCACTGCATTCCTGGCCTCAAGGTCGAGGTGCGTGTGGTCCGTGTCGACTGCGGCGAAGAGCGCATCGGCTTGTCGTTCATCCACGCCGAGTTCGAGGAAAACGACGAGATTCGTACCAAGTTTGAAGAAGCAAAAGCCAAGAAGGCCGCCCGCAAGGCTGCCCGTAAGGCTGCTGCCGAAGAAGCTGCAAACGCGGACGCTGCTCCTGCCGAGGAAGCTGCCAAGGCGCCTGCCGAAGAAGCTGCTGCGGATGCACCGGCTGAGGTAGTTGTCGAAGCACCGGCTGAGGTTGTTGCGGAAGCACCTGCTGAAGTAGTTGCCGAAGCACCTGCCGAAGCACCTGCCGAAGAGGCTGCTGCTGAGGCTCCCGCTAAGGAAGCTACCCCCGAAGAAGCTGATCCGGAAAAGCCGGCTGACGCCTAATTCGAACTTGATGCAGTTGCTAAACGCAATCGCAAACGATCGCAGCCCGGGCTTTTTGGCCCGGGCTGCGATCGTTTGGGGGCTGTTTCTGGGATCTTGTTCCTGGTTGGCACCGGAGCCAGATCCAGTTGTCGACGCCTCGCTGGATGACAACACCCAGGTCGGTATCCAGGTCTTACGCGGCAAAGTCTTGCAGCAACAATTGACTGAGCAATGGCGGCTGCAAGTGCCGAAAGGCCCGCACACCTTTGGCGATGTGATTGAAGCCGAAGTGGTCTTGAACAACCCGTTCGGGCAACCCTTCACCGTGATTGAGCCACCCAGTGGTTACATGATCGAATTCAGTTGGCGGGTGGAGCGTTGGATGCCGTTTGCTTCCAGCGAGGTGCTGCACCGCAAACACATCGCAAGCTTTGATCGCCTCTTGGACTTTGCCGAGGGGCAAGTCATTCGCTATCCGGTGGATTTGCCGGTTGGCCAAAAAGGGGAAGCCTCGGCGGTTTGGCGATTAAGTTTGACCGCACTGTTGCGCTGCGACGGACTGCAAATGGAGGGCGAGGAGTTTCCGGTGCCGTCGATCCCGTTGCGTGGCAGCAGGCTGTTGGTGCTTCCGGGAAACTGGCAAACCTTGGCTGAACAGCCATTTACCAACCTGGAGCGGTTGATATCAATCGCCGATCCACAGGTGGATCGACACCTACTCGTCTGCGCCGCCTTGCTGCCGAGAAGCAAGCAAAAGGAGGCGATTGAGCTGCTGGTGAGCAATCTTAGAAAGGCTCCCAGCGTGCGCCGAGCAGACACAATGATGGCTGCTTTGCGCTATTTGACCGGCCGTGATTTTGGCGAACACGTTCAGCTCTGGAAGGACTGGTGGGAGGAAGCCAGAATAGGGGGGTCGTGATGGACCTCACCCCTCAACAAGCGGTCGCCAAGCTTAAGCGCTTGGCCTCTGATCTGATCACCGAAGACGAGCTCGAAAAGCGCTTGGCCAAAGCGGCCGAGAGCAAGACGCCGCTGCGGATTAAGTTTGGCATCGACCCAACTTTTACCGACGTGCACATCGGCCACTCGGTGCCGATTAGGGTTTTGCGGCTATTTCAGCGCATGGGGCATATGCCCATCTTGCTGCTCGGGGACGCGACCGCCCGGCTTGGCGACCCCACCGGGCGCAATGAGCAGCGGCCGCCGCTGTCCGAAGAGGACGTCGCCCATAACGCGGCAACTTACCTCGATCAAATTGGCACCATTCTTGACCTGTCGGAAGGCAAGTGCGAGATTCGGCGCAACAGCGAATGGTTCGGAGAGATGGATTTCTTCGATGCGCTGCGGCTGTTGGGGCGCGGCACCGTCGCCCGTATGTTGGAACGCGATGACTTCCAGCAGCGGATCGAGAACCGACAGCCTATCCACCTGCACGAGATGATGTACCCACTGATGCAGGGCTGGGATTCGGTGATGCTCGAGTCCGACGTCGAGCTTGGCGGCAATGATCAGTTGTTCAACTTGCACATGGGCAGGCTGCTGCAGGAACGCAATGAACAACGCTCGCAAATTTGTCTGACTACGCCTCTGCTACTAGGTACGGACGGTCGCAAGATGAGCAAGACTTACGGCAACCATGTGCCGTTGAATGCCACTTTGGATGACATCTACGGCAAGGTGATGAGCCTCAGCGATGAGGTCATGCCAGATTGGTTCCGCATGGTCACCGAGCTCGAAGACGAGGAAGTCAAGCAGTTGCTAGCTGGCCATCCGCGTCAAGCCAAGGGCAAGCTGGCGTGGGAAGTATGCGCCGAAATTCACGGCAAGCAAGCAGCCGATGCTGCGGCCGAAGAATTCACTCGTCGCTTCAAAAAGAAGGAGCTGCCGCAGGACATTCCGCTGGTAACCATGGATGCGCAAGCGCTGGCTCTGCCAAATTTGATGAAGGACGCTGGGCTTTGCCAATCAACCTCCGAAGCTCGCCGCCTGATCAAGGGCGGTGGTGTGCGCTTGGATGGAGAGGTGCAGAGCGACCCCAACCGTCAGGTTGAAGTTGTGGCTGGCGTGGAGCTGTTGTTGCAGGCTGGCAAGCGCCGCTTCGTCAAGGTGACGGCTTAATCTTGCGGAAGTTCTGGGGCGGGCAACGGCGCCAGCGGTAGGAATTCGCCTTCATCTCCCATCGCGTTGGCCGGGTCGGCGTAGCCCAGCGCATGCAATTCCCGTTGCTCTGTCTCACCGGTGGTTGCCAGCGCCGAGCGCAGTTGGTGGTCAGACAAGGTCACTCGCTGACGAGCCTGATCTTGGCGAGCAAAGTCGTCGGCCATGGCTTGAACGGCGTGGACAAAAGCAGGGTGAGTCGGTGGAATTGGCTTGAGCTCGACCGGATCTTGAACGCGGTCATAAACGTAATAGGCCGGCGTGTCGTTTGGAAAACGCCGCTGCACTAAGCGAATGAAATTGCCATCACGCGGGTCAAGGGTGAAGGGGCGCATGACAGTGAACCGTTCCCCACGCCAACACTCGACCAAGCGCATGCCGCGTGAAGTGTTGACCAAGAGATGGCTGAACACCCCTTTGGCTGCCGTTGCCGGTTTGGGTGATAGCAGCGAATTTCCCATCGGCTGGAGCCATGGCTGCTTGAGGCCAACCGCTTCGAGCAGAGTGGGAGCAACGTCCATCATCGATGCCATCTGATTGCTGCGCATCGGTTTGCCGTAGCGACCGGGAATATGAAGCATGAACAGCATTTTGTTCAGCTCGGGGAACAGCGTGGTGCGGTGGCCGATGGAGCCGCGATCAAAAAACTCGTCGCCGTGATCGCTGACTATGGCAACGACCGTATTTTCGGCCAAATCCAGTCTTCGCAGCTCATCGAGAATGGCGCCGACATGACGGTCCACCCAATGAATCTCGCCGTCATACAGCGCTTCGACGTGCTGCAAATCTCGCTCACTGATGCGGCGTTCAAACGGTGGTTCCGGATTGCGCACCGCCACATTGCCATGCCAATCTTGGCCGGTCATCGAACCCTTGTAATCCGGGTCAAAGATGGTGTCTAAGTTCTTGTCGCCACGCCCAGGCACATAGTCATAGTGCACGTCGTAGTAGTGCAAGAACATAAAAAAGGGCTGCTCCGATTGCGCGACTTGTTGCAACGCGCGCTTAGCTTTGCGATTGACGCGCGGCGAAGTCACATCCCACAAGGTGACATAGCCCCTCACCGCTTCAATCTCCTTGGCAGTGGGTTCTGCAAATCCAGATTCCACTTGTGCTTGGATCCACTGCTGCATTTCGCCTTCTAATTCGGTCGGCGACATCAACGCGGATTCGTAGCGTTCAAAGCCGCGATCAAAACCCCAGCTAGGCTTCAAAAATGGGCCGCTGAAAACGCCGAAGCATTGGTAACCGTTGGCATTCAAAAACTCGGCCAAGGTTTGTTGACCAGGATCCAAAATATAAGCTTCGTTGACCAAGCCATGGCCTAGATCATCCAGCCCAGTGAAAAGCGAGCCATGCGCGGGCAAGGTCCAAGAAGTACTGGACCAAGCTTGATCAAAAACAACCGAGCGCAAAGCTAAGCGATCCAGCTCGGGGGTCACTGCCACATTCGGCTGGAAAGGCGCCTCGT
>CAZMDZ010000180.1:0-7983 GCA_964565175.1 uncultured Planctomycetales bacterium | reverse complement strand
GGTCCAGACCTGGGCTCTGAAATCACCAAATTGCAAGTGGGGGCTGAGGTCGATCGGCCATCGGTGTTGCGGGCGAAAAATGAAAAGCCTGCCGAGATCGCAGCGCGTTTGGTGCGAGTGTTAGCCGATGCGGCGCAGCATGCCCATGAACGCGGTATTATCCACCGCGATATCAAACCGCAGAACGTCTTGCTGGACCAAGACGGCAAGCCCTATTTGGTGGACTTCGGCCTGGCGCGCGACGACTCCGAAGTCACGCTCACGCGCACAGGTGAGGTGGAGGGCACACCCAATTACATGAGTCCGGAACAAGTCCGGGCGGAGCGCAATCAAGTCGACCACCGCACCGACGTGTACTCCCTAGGCGTGGTCCTCTACGAGCTGCTAACTCTCAAGCGCCCCTTCGAAGCCCCAACCGCCAACCAGGTGATGGCCAACATCACCAGCCGCGCCCCACTCCGCGTTCGCAAGATTAACGCCGAAATTCCGCGCGATTTGGAGCTGGTGTGCATGAAGGCGATGGAGAAAGATCCACGCCATCGTTATCAAAGTGCCAAGGACCTCGCCGACGACCTCGGTCGTTTTCTAGGCCACGAAGGCATCCACGCAAAAGCACCGAATCCAGCCCAAGTCCTGGCGCGGAAAGTCGCATTGCATCCTGTGCCATCGGGTATTGGCCTGGTTGCTCTGTTGATCTTATTGATTACTCCGATACTGAGTGCGTGGGCGAGAAGGTCGAATGCTCAATCCGAGCTGGGCCAAATGATTTCAAGTTTGGAACTGGTGGATGGGAGATTTGAATCCATTCCCGATTTGCGGCCGGTATTGGTGAAAATCGATGAACTGAATCGAAGGTACGGCGATTTGAGTGCCGACTTAGAGGGAGATGTCACCCAATTCATGGCCTGGAAAGCCGCCGCAGTCGAGTATTTGGATCAAAAGTTCTTGGGCATCGAGCGTGTTCGGGCTTCAATCGGATATTGGCTACCTTTGAGCAAAACGCCGGGTGATCCAACAGACCAAGAGCAAATGAAGCGCTATGCGGCTGGTCTGACATCTTTGGGTGTGTCTCCGACGGTTGCTTTTGGATATCTTGAGGCGCGTCTTCCATTAGTAAAGGTCCGATTACGAGATCCGTCACTTGCAAGTGGATGTTCTGTTTACTTGGCGTATTACGTGCCGCAGACTGGAAAGTTCTCTACGTGGATACCGCAAGGCACCGTCGCAGAGCTAAAGGATGGATTCCGGGTGGAACCGGGTACCCGTTGTCGATTGGGCCTTCGCTCCAAAAACGGGGCTTTTGCTGAATGCACGTGAGGGTTTGAGGGAGTTGGTCGTAGGTTTGAACCAAGCCGAAGACCTGAGGGGCATGATTCATGTTGATTCTGGAGAGTATCAATGGGCGTTATCTGGAAAAGAAGGGGGGCCCACCTCGTTATTCGAAGTCCCAGCCTTCCAAGCGGATGAGTACTTGGTCACATTCGCTGATTTTCGACTCTTTCTAGAAGAATCCGAAAACCCTGTGAGTCCGAACTGGCCGGATGACCTGGAGCTCATACAAACCCTTCATGACAGGCCCGTTGTATTTCTAGAGGCTTCCGATATGGCCGCGTACGCTGCTTGGAACGGGAAGCGATTGATTACCCTGCCCGAATTTCGGCTGGCCTCAGGCGGTCCTGATTTGGCACGATTTCCACAGGGCGTGGAGCCAATCATCGGGCATGAAACCATGCCTTTCGATGCGATTGCTCAAAACCAAATTCCAAAAGAGGACATTCCAGCTGATTGGGGGGAATACTGGTATTGGATGACTCTCGTTCTGCCCAGCGTGAATGAAGTTGAAGATTACGACCAGGGTCCGTCGGGGATGAAAATGATTTGGGCAACCGTTAAGCAGATGACCGAATCACCTGCTTACTTCAATCCCGAAGTTGGATCGCCTTCTGGGAATGGCCGCTCCACTCTTTCGGATCGAATGTGGGTTGTTGGAACCTCAAAACTAGCAAAACCTTCCAAGTACTTAACTCAAGGGCTAGAGGTAATGGACGCCCAATGGAGGGCAGCCCCGGATTACTTCACTAGCTTCCGCTGTGCCTTAAGCGATAACTCAATCCCTTAGAACTGAATGACACATACCTTCAACATCTCCTTCCAAGTCAAATACCTGAAAGACTTGAACTCCAAATTGACTGAGCAGCAAAGGGGGCTGCGATGGCAGCTGCTGGCGCCAGGGTAAGTCAGTGGTTGGCCGACAACCCTATTCCCAAAGATTTGGCCCAGGTTCAAACAACCAGTGATAGCTCGACTGACATCTGGAGCAACAAGGAGTTGCTGACGGCAATTTACGAGCGCTTCAAGGATTTGGCTCCCCACTTGCCAGGTGATATGAAGAATGCAACCATCACTGACAAAGACGATCCGTTGATGAATGCATCCGGCTGCCATTGGGAAGAATCCCTGCCGACTCCTCCGCCTCCAGCATATGTATGGAAATGCGGCGATTCAATTCTAAGCCTGAACACCCGCCTCGACTTTGTTGAGGTGCAGCCGGGAGATTGGCAGCCTGCCGCCGCGGGTCGCGGTCAGGCTCGCTGCATCATTTCCCCGAAGGCTGTTCTGGTCAAATCAAAGTCGCCTAAGACTCAGAAATAGCGGGCCAGACGTTGTTGCGGCGGTTGCCGTCGGGGAGTTCGCGGTCTGGGTCAAGGGTGACTTTTTTCACCGGCTTGGCGCTCCGCAAACGCTCTTGGATCACGTGTGAGTGATACCAAACCTCGACTGGCAGCTTGAGGTCTTCCTGGGTGCCGTCTTCAAATTCGATGCGTAGAGTGACTGGCATCACCAACTTGCCTTGATTGCGAATCGTGATCAGGGCTCCTTTTTTGCCGCTGGCTTGAGTAAACGATTCCATCGCCTGATCCAAGTGGCCGGTCTCTAAGAACCAACCGCGCCAGAACCACGACAAATCTGCACCGGCGGCGTCTTCCATGCAGCGGAAGAAGTCGGCTGGGCGCGGCGACTTGAAAGCCCATTCGTGGATGTACTTGCGGAACGCATAATCAAAGCGTTCCGGCCCAAGGATGGTTTCGCGCAGCAGCACTAAGCCAGCACCCGTTTTGGTGTATTGCAGCGAACCCAGCAAACGCCCCGGCAAGTGGTCGGCGGGAGTTTCTACCGGCAACTGATTGGGCATCGTCAGCAGGTTGGCAACGCCAGCCGGGTGGGCGCGGCCGCCTTTGGAGTCTGGGAACCAATCGCGCACCGAGTAGTAATTGATGAAGGTATTAAATCCTTCATCCATCCAAGCGTGACGGCGTTCGTCGGTATTGACGATCATCGGGAACCAGTTGTGACCAATTTCGTGAGCGGTCACCCCGTACAGCCCGCGTTCGCTGCGGCGCGAACGGCAGAAGATGATCATGGGGTATTCCATGCCGCCCTCGATCCCATTGACGTTAATCGCCGACGGATAGGGGTAAGCAAACCAGCGCTCGTTGTAGCCAATAATTGCCGTCCGCAGCATCTGGGTGCTCTTGCCCCAAAGCGGCAGTCCTTCCTTCGGGTAAACCGATTGCACCAGCGAGTTGACGCAACCATTCGGGACTTCGCCTTGGTACAAGCTTGCGGCATCCCAGATGAACGCATCCGATGCCGACCAAGCCGTGGTCCGTACATTTTCGGCCAAGAATTTCCAAGTCAGCGGACCATTTCCCTCCGGTCGCCAGCCTGGAGTGCCGACCTCATCCGCCCCAATAATGGTGACGGTCTCCGTCGTCCGATGCGCTTCCTTCCAGCGCTCTAGCTGAGTCGGGGTCAACACATCTTCCGGGTTCAACAACTTGCCCGTTGCCGCCACCAACCAATCGCGCGGCGCGGTCAACTCGAGTTCATGCGTTCCAAAGTTGGTGTAAAACTCACCGGTGCCGATGTACGGCAGCGTATTCCAGCCATGGACGTCGTCGTAAACGGCGACGCTGGGGAACCACTGGGCAATTTGCATGACCCGGCCTTGCTCGACGTTTTCAATGCCAAAGCGGCGGAAGACGTTCTGTGGAATGACAAAATCCCACAGCACTTCAAACTCAAAGCTGCCGCCGTTGGCTGGGATCGGCTGCGGCAATTCCACCCGCGCGAGGGTGTCGTAAATTTGAAAGGGCAGCGTTGCGCCACTGCTGCTCATGGTGTGTACGCGGTAGCCGATGCCCTCGGAGCGATCCATGCCAATTGCCGCCCGCCGACCCACTCGCGCACCAATGCTGTCGGAGCGGAAGACGTTTTGCTCCAGGTTCATCCACAGGTAATCCAAGTCATCCGGCGATTCGTTGGTGTAGGTGATCGTTGCTTTGCCAATGACCAACCGCGTGCCAGGATCCAGTTTTGCTTGGATCCGATAGTCGGCGCGTTGCTGCCAATAACCATGGCCGGGGCGGCCAGCACCGGTGCGCACGGTGTTGGGAGCAGGCAGGTGGAGCGGGCTGAAAATGGTGTCGTCGGCGCGCGGGGTGGGGGCGCGGAAATCCGGCGAGTCGGCCTGCTGGGCGGGGGCGAGAGCTGCGGTGAGCAGTAGAAGAAGCAGCGCGAGGGTTTTGGGCATGAATTAGCTTGGAGGGCTCGACATCCTACCAAGCAACGAACGCAGGTAGGAGGCGAGCTCGGGGTGCTGGAATTCAAAACCGGCGTCCATCAGGCGCTTGGGTGCGACGCGGGAGCTGGCAAGTAGAAGTTCCCGGCCCATCTCGCCGAACAGCAGCTTGACCATCGCCGCCGGCAGCGGAGCGATGGTCGGGCGGTGCAAAGCACGGCCGAGGGCGCGGGCGAAATCTAGTTGCCTGACGGGCTGCGGCCCGACCAAGTTGACTACTCCGCGAAAGTTGGCTTGTTGCAGGATGAAGACGATGGCCTGAACCGCGTCTTCCAGACTCAGCCAGCTCATCCATTGCTGGCCACTGCCAATGCGTCCACCCAATCCGAGTCGGAATGGCGTCAGCATTTTTTGGAGCGCTCCGCCATCAGGACTCAGCACCACACCCGTTCGCAGATGCACCACTCGAATGCCGACCTCCTCCGCCGCCGCCGTGCTTTCTTCCCATCGCCGACACAAGTCCGCCAAAAAACCATCGCCGCTCGCGCTGGTTTCGGTGAGTTCCTGATCCTGACGATCTCCATAAATGCCCGTCGCCGATGCACTGACCAAGACTTCGGGCGGTGCGGGGAGTCGAGCTAGCCATTCGCACAGCACTGTGGTCCCACGCACCCGGCTATGAACAAAGCGTTGCTTGCGCGCCTCGCTCCAGCGACCCTGGCCGATGTTTTCACCCGCCAGGTGAATGACCGCACGTGGTGGGGGCGCACCGTTGAGTTCGATGACCCCGCCTTCCAAATCCCACCAAGCTTTTCCTGCTTCAACTCGATTGCCTGCGTTCGCCGCGCAGCGTAAGAGCGGCACCACGTCCCAGCCGACACCTTTCAGTTGTTGACTCAGCGCGCGACCGACCAAGCCGCTGGCGCCGGTAATCAGCACCGCTCCCGTGCTCACTTTTCTTCTTTGATCAACTCTTGATACAGCGCATTGAGCCACTTTTCGGTGCTGATGAACTGCCAAGACCAGGCGGCGTATTTTTCGGGCAAGCCAGCGTCGATGGCAGCTTCCTGAGACAACCCATCCTTGATCCGTTGCTCCATGATCGCGATGCAATCTTCGATCATGGCAACTTCGGCAACCAAATCTTCACGCGTGGCCAGTTCGCCGTGACCAGGAATGATTTTGGCGTCGGCCGGGATCCTTTTGAGTACTGCCTGCAACGACTTCACGTAACCGCGCACTGCACCGCCGCTCGATCCGTCAATGAAGGGAAACAGCTTATGGAACATCAAGTCGCCCATGTGCACGACCTTAGACTTGGAAAAAATCACCACGCTGTGGCCGTCGGTGTGGCCAACCGGCAAGTGCAAAACGTGCACTGCCTCGCCGTTCCAATGCAAGGTCAGGCCGTCGTCAAAGGTGATTTCCGGTAGCGCTGCTGGATCGGCCGGACCATTGCCGCGGCCACCAGTCTTCATGCGTGCGCGCACGTTTTGATGGGCAATCAACAGGCCATCCTTGCCAAAGCCCAAGTTGCCGCCGACGTGATCCCCATGCCAGTGAGTATTGACCACGTAAGTCGGATTGCCGTCGGTGAATTTGGCCATTGCTTCGCGAATGCCGTCTTCAAACTGGGCGAACTGGGTGTCAATCATGAGCACGCCGTCGTCGCCCTTCATCACCCCAATGTTGCCGCCGTAGCCCTTCAACATGGCGATGTTGTCGGTCACTTCGACCACCTCGATTTCAGGGGCGGGCTCTTGAGAGCCGGAATTCCAGGCGCCCAAACCGAGGGCGGCGACCGCAAGCAGCAAAATCTTCAAGTTCGGATTCTAGGACAACAGCCGTCCAAGTGGATTTTTCCTTAGCTATGCTGGAAGCGCCGTGATTTCCCTGATTCTCTCCCTGGCATTCTCCCTCCCGGTCGCTCCGGCTCCTCCGGTCCGCCCAAGCGCCCTCACCGCTCCTGCCGTGGCTCCACAAGCCGCTGGCAGCTCCGATTGGCCAACCTACCGCCACGACGCCGCCCGCTCGGGGCGCACTGCGATGACTTTGGAGTGGGGTGATCTTCAACCTCAGTGGTCGCAAAGTTTCGGCCGCCCTCATCCGGCATGGCCCGGACCCGCCCAATGGGATGCATTCGCCGCCCTTCCTGGCTTGCGGTCGATGCGGGACTACGATTCTGCCTATCACCTGATCGCGGTCGGAGAGCGGATCTACTTCGCCTCCAATCGCGACAACGCGGTTTCTTGCTTGGATGCGGCCAGCGGCACGCCTATCTGGAGCTTCGCCACCGCGGCACCAGTGCGCGTCGCCCCGACCTTCGTTGGCAGTTCAACCTCCAGTTCCAAGTCCAACAAGGGCGAGCTCGCTCCGGCAGGTCGGCTTTACTTTGGCGACGATTCCGGAACCGCTTACTGCCTGACTGCCGACAGTGGCGAAGAGCTGTGGCGTTATTCCCCGCACCAAAGCGAGCGCAAGGTCATTCACGATGGCGGATTTATTTCCTTCGCACCCATTCGCACCGGCGTTTTGGTGCGCGACGGCATCGCCTATTTTGGCGGTTCTTTCCTACCCTGGAAACCGTCGTACCTTTACGCCGTCGATGCGCTGAGCGGCAAAGCCCCGGTTGGACTGGCAGAAGCGGGTGAAGTCAAAAAGAACGGCAAGCGGTTTATTCGCAATCTTGGAACTGGGTGGACCTTGGAAGGGCCGATGCTGGCTTCCAAGCAGCAGTTGATCATGCCGCAAGGACGAGTGGCGCCGTTGGTGTTTGGCCGGAAAGACGGTTCCCCACAGGGCACTCTGGAAGGCGGCGGCGGCAGCTTTTGCCTGCTGACCGAAGACGACCAAATCCTTCATGGCCCCGGCCACAAAACTGGTTGGATCACCGCATCCGACGCCGATGGTCGCGCCAAAATCGCTTCCTACGACAAAGGCAATGCCATCGTTGTCGACGGCCAAACGGCGTACTTGCTCAGTGACCGCGGCTTGACTGCTTTTGACCGCAAGAGCCAAGCGTTGATTTGGAGCCGGCCGGTGGATACGCCTTACACCATGATCCAAGCGGGTCCACATTTGATTACCGGTGGCGATGGCGTGGTGCGGGTGTTCGTCGCCGAAACGGGGGAAGAGATTTGGGCGGCGGCGGTGCCGGGGAAGGCATTGGGTTTGGTTGCCGCGCAGCAACGCTTGCTGGTGAGTACCGACAGTGGTCATGTCGTTGGCTTTGCTCAGGACACTGGTCGTGGTGCCGCTAGCAATCTTGCCTCGGCGGCGGTTTCGCCATTGATTTGGCAAACGGCAACCACAGCCTCAACGGGATCCGCGCCAGCACCGCCGAAGTCCAAAGACCGCAAGTTGATCGATCATTGGCTGTTTCAAAGCAACGCCCAACTCCA
>CAZMDZ010000179.1:0-8004 GCA_964565175.1 uncultured Planctomycetales bacterium | reverse complement strand
CAGCTACGAACACCTTAGTGGTGAATCTGGTCAGGTTGGAGCGAAGGCGAAGCTGGGTGGATTTATGAAAGTCATCGGCTGGATCATGCCGGGCAGCTTCAAGAAGCAATCGTTCAAGTTCATGAAGATGTTCAAGGACCTTGCAGAACAGCAATAGGCCAGCCGAGCTGCCGCGGCCATAAACTTCGCCGATGCTGATCCGCGACTACCGCCCTGAAGATGCACGTGCATTGACCGACATCTTCTACGACAGCATCCACCAAGTTGCCACCGAACACTACTCCGCGGAAGAGGCCAATGCTTGGGCTCCCCTCCCCAAGGATTACGACGGCTGGCAACAGCGACTAGATGGCAAACCGCCGTTTGTGGCGGAGATTGAGGGCGAAATCGTCGGCTTCATCACGCTGGAGAGCGATGGTCATATTGATTGGACCTACACCCACCCCGGTTATCAACGGCGTGGCATTGCCGGCAAGCTTTACCAACATCTAGAAAGCGTCGCCCGTGAGGCGGGGATGGCGCGGCTTTACGTCGAAGCGTCTTACTTGGCGCGGCCGTTTTTTGAGCAGCGCGGTTTCGCCATCGTTCGGCAGAACAACACCCAGCGGCAGGGCCAGACTTTGACCAATTGGTCGATGGATAAACGCCTCGACGCCGCTGACAATTAAGCCAACGGCGTCGTTTCGGCACCAATGCTCGAGCCTTAAGGCTTAAAGCGCTTCTTGCGGCCGCCCGGCTTGCCACCGCGCTTGCCGCCCTGCGGACCACCAACGCGACGGCCACTTCCTTGGAAGCGTTCGCGCTGCCGCGGCGCATGGCCACGCTTTTTGAATCCGCCCTTGTCGACCTCCACCCGCGAAATGCGCAGCTTGCAACCGCAAACCATCACTCGCTTCAGCAACTGGAATACCTCGGGCGGCATGCCTTCAGGCAGGTCGATCAACGAGTACTCGTTAAAGATGTTGACCCGACCGATGTGCTGGTTATCCAACCCGGCTTCGTTGGCGATCGCGCCGACTATGTTGCTCGGCTGAACGCCGTGCATGTGACCGACTTGGATCTGGAAACGCTCCATGCCCGGACGCAGCGGATCTTGCTTCTTGTACTCCTTGCCCTGGCCTTTGGCGCCAGCTGGGCCCGGCGTTTCACCCTCGAGCAGCAGCGGAGTGTCGCCTTGCAGCAAATTCGCCAACGCCGCCGCAATTTCCACCGCGGGCACATCGTGCTTGCGTTGGTACGACTCAATCAGCTTGGGGAACAAACCGAGGTTGTCCTTTGCCAGCTCATCGGTGATGCGTTGCTTGAAGCTGGCGATTCGCTTGTCGTTGATAGCCTCGGTCGACGGCATCTCGAACATCTCGATCGGCTTGCGCGTGGCCCGCTCGATCGCCTTCAGCATCCGCCGTTCGCGCGGCGTGACGAACAAAATTGCATCGCCCTCACGACCGGCACGACCGGTACGACCAATGCGGTGGATATAGGCTTCGGTGTCGTAAGGTATGTCGAAGTTGACGACGTGACTGACCCGCTCCACATCCAATCCACGAGCGGCGACATC
The DNA here is from genome assembly GCA_964565175.1 of uncultured Planctomycetales bacterium. Classification (GTDB taxonomy): domain Bacteria; phylum Planctomycetota; class UBA1135; order UBA1135; family UBA1135; genus JACNIZ01. Next base: position 6,446 of record CAZMDZ010000179.1, on the reverse strand, counting down.
GGTGGCGACTAAGATGTCCAACTGCCCGGCCTTCAAGCGCTTGACCGTGCGCTCACGTTGCGGCTGCGGCATGTCGCCATTCAGCGGCGAAGTCGGGAATCCGCGCGCTTCCAATCTTTCGGCCAGCTCCACCGTCGCGTGCTTGGTGCGCACGAAGATGATCATCGCGTCGAAGGGTTCCGCTTCGAGGATGCGCGTGAGTACCTCCAACTTATGCACATGACTGACCGGCCAAAAACGCTGACGGATGGTGTCGGCGGTGGCGGTTTTGACTTGGATTTGGACGACGGTTGGGTCGTTCAAATACTTCTCGGCGATGCGCTGGATGCGCGTCGGCATGGTTGCCGAGAACAGTGCAATTTGGCGTGACGACGGCGTTTGCTCAAGGATCCATTCGACATCGTCGATGAAACCCATGCGCAGCATTTCGTCGGCTTCGTCCAACACCATAGTGGTGAGTTGATCCAGCTTCAGCGTGCCACGGCGCATGTGGTCCATGACCCGCCCCGGCGTGCCGACCACGACCTGCGGCACCCGCTTCAGGGCGCGGATCTGCGGCCGAAAATCCTGGCCACCGTAAATCGGCAGCACATGGAAGCCCTTAATGAACTTGCCGTACTTTTGGAAGGCCTCGGCGACCTGGATTGCCAGCTCGCGAGTTGGGGTCAACACCAACACTTGAGGTGCGCTGGCGTTGACATCCAGCTGGTCCAGCAACGGCAGCGCAAACGCCGCAGTTTTGCCAGTTCCAGTCTGGGCCTGCCCAATCACATCCTTGCGCTCGCTCATCAATGGGATGATTTGCGCCTGGATCGGCGACGGGCTTTCGTAGCCCACCTCCGCCAATGCCTTCATCAGAGGCTCGCCAAGCCCCATCTGATCGAATTCTTTAGCCGTCACGGTAGTCATGCAACCCAACAGTCTACCCGAAAAGGGAAAATTAGGGTGCCCCGCCTGCTAATTAGACAGCCGGCCGGCCACTCTTCATCCACTTACTGAGCATGCGCTGCAGTTTGCCCTGTTTGACCGGCTTGGAAATGTAGTCATCCATGCCCGCATCCAGGCAAAGTTGACGGTCTCCAGCCAGTGCATTTGCGGTCATAGCCACAATCGGCACGGTGGCGCCACGGCGTCGCAATTCACGGGCGGCTGAGTAGCCATCCATCACCGGCATCTGGCAGTCCATCAAAACTAGGTCGAAGGCCTTCGCCGAAACTTGCTCCACCGCCTCCTTGCCATTTTCAGCCACAAATACGGTGACGCCAACCTTCTCCAACATCCGCCGGGCGACGACTCGATTGACGTGGTTGTCCTCGGCAAGCAGAACTCGTCGGCCGCTGAAGTCGATCAATTGCTCGGCATCAGAGGAGGCATTTCCAGCTACACCTTCGCCACTGAGCATGTCAGAAATTGCGGCTTTCAGGTGCTCTTTGCGGACAGGCTTGGTCAGTTTGTAGTCCAAAAGATCCTTGATCTCCTTTTCCTCCGACGAGCGCAAAGTCATCGACGTCAGCATGGCGATGTGCATGTCATCGCTCTTGGTGTAGCGGGTCAGCTTATTCAGTAGCTGGACTCCGTTCATCATCGGCATTTGATAATCGATCAGCGCGATCTGGAACATCGTGCCAGCCTGTCGATGACGCACGACGGTTTCCAAGGCGTTGGGACCATCATGAGCCAAAGTGACCTTCATCCCCCAGCGCATCAGCTGGGAAGCAAGAATGGCGCGGTTGGTGGCGTTGTCATCGACCACGAGCACGCGTACGCCTTTGAATTGATCTTGAAGTCGCACCGGCGCTTGCTGGGCGGACTCGGAAATCTTGAACTCGATTTCAAAGAAGAAGGCGGTGCCGACGTTGACTTCGCTTTCCACTTTCAACTCCCCTCCCATTAGCTCGACCAAGCGCCGAGAAATGGTCAGCCCTAATCCAGTACCGCCGAATTTGCGCGTCGTCGAGTTATCCGCTTGAGCAAAGGATTCAAAGATCTTGGCACAAGCTTCCTCTTCGATGCCAATCCCGGTGTCTTCCACTCGAACCATCAGGCGAACGCGATCATCCTTCACGCCGAGCACTTTGGCTACCATTCGGATTTCGCCTTCCTGGGTGAATTTAACCGCATTGCCGAGTAAGTTGGTGAGCACTTGGCGTAGGCGAACCGGGTCGCCAATCACTTCCTGAGGGAGTTCCGGATCGATGTCCAGAATCATTTCCAGGTGCTTGCTTTGCACTCTCTCGGCCAGCACTTCAGCGACGTCGGCGACCGCGCTGCCGATATCAAACGGAAGCTCTTCCAAATCAATGCGCCCGGCCTCGATCTTCGAGAAGTCGAGTATGTCGTTAATGATTCCCAGCAACAGCTCACCCGAGCTACGAATGATGCCGACCGAATGCTGTTGCTCCGGATTCAAGTCCGTGTCCTTCAGCAAGTCGGTCATGCCAATCACACCATTCATTGGCGTGCGGATTTCATGGCTCATGTTGGCCAAAAACTCACTCTTGGCGCGACTAGCTTCTAGCGCCTGGTCTCGCACCTTCACCAACTCGGACGTCCGATGCTTGACGCGTTGCTCCAAGGTCGCATTGAGTTCCCTCAACTTGCTGCGCGACTTGGCCACCGCCTTCGCCGAGTCACGAATCGTCTTATCCAAAACAGCCAATTCATTATCCGATTCCGGCAACGGTTCGGGCAACTCATCTTGACTATGAAATGCGTCGACCACGTGCATGAGCCGCTTCACCTGTTTCAGCACACTGGTTTTTAACCCGAGCCAAATTGCCAGAATCAGGGCGATCTCGACCACCAACAGCAATCGAACAATCTCTAACGCAGAGCTCAATGCCGGTGCAATGATTTGCGACTCGGGCCTTTTCAGCACGATTCGCAAAGGCAAGGATCCTAGGGACGAGGTGACGTCATAGGTGGCTTCTTTGTGATCAGGGCCGCGGGAGAACAGGGCGTTACCCGCTTTGTCGGTGAGCCCGACGGATGCATCGGGTACGTCAATTGCCACGTTGTTAAAGCTTGCGACAAAGACTCCGAATGGGTTTAAAACTAAGGAAGTCGTTGCGGTAATTTCGCCATCGTTTTGATACCGAGAAAAACGCAGCCGACCATCATCCAACTTGATCAAGCTGATGCCATCCGCCTGCGTCGCTGGCCACCAGGTTTGCCCAGTCAAGCTTCGCGGCTGCAACTTGCGCACACCGTCTTCGAGAGCAACTATGCGCTCTCCATTGCCGTCGTAAATTTCTAAAAGCACCAACTCCGGCATCGCCGTGGCAGTGCTTTGGGCGCGTGCTTCTAACTCCAAGCGAAACTCTTCCGCTCGATTGTCCAAGCCCCCGAGCTTGAACATCAAATAGTCCGACAGATCTTTTTGGCGCAAGATTTCATCCGAAATCCTGGTCATTCGCTTGATCGTTTGGTCGGCCAAGATCCGAGTCAACTGGGCGCTAGCCTGCAAATCGTCGCGCGCCGTGCGAATGGCGTTGTTACGAGCCGAGTCATACGAAAACCAACCCAAGCAACCGACCAATGCGGTTGCCGGAATCATAATTCGGAAGACTAACTTACTTGCTAAGCCCATGGATCTTCTTGGTTCTCTCTCGGACCGGAACGCGAAGTTTGGCTTTTTGAATCAACGACTCTTTGTTCGTCACTTTGACGTTGTCTTGCCAATGCCTGAACTTCAACGCCAGCAAATATCCATAGCTCAAGTTGACGGTTCCTTGTTCATGCACAACCTGCTGCCCCTCCGCACCGAGCAACCAACTCAAAAATTGCTGTTGATCCGCATTGAGCCTTGGAGGGTGAGCCAAGTAAAGCGGACGGAAGTACGGATACCGACCTGCAGCGATGTTTTTCATAGTCGGTTCCACGCCAGCCACCTTCAGCACTTTCAACTTGCGCAGCTTGGCACTGGAAATCCCGGTCACTGCAATGGCATGGACGGATTCTTCCAACAGCTCTTCCACCGGCCCACTGCTCTGCAAGCGGATCACATGCTTGCCATAATCGGCCTCGGCATCGCCAAAGATCAGCTTCCGGGTCATAAACCCCACTCCCGACGTTTTGCCTTTTCGGGCGATGGTAATGATTCGGCCGGGCGTGCCACCCAAATCGCCCCAATCAGTGATTTCCTGCTGAAGCACTGCTTTGAGCTGCTGAGGGGTAATGGAATCCAGCGGGTTGTCCGGGTGGACGACGACCACCAGCGCGTCCCATGCCACAACCGTCAAGTCCAACGGCATCTTGTCTTCGTTGCGCGAACTCAGGCACGCTCGGCAAGTGCCGCCGAAATCTGCACCGCCTTGGCCGGCGGCCTCAATGCCCAAAGTTGCACCACCGCCAGTCAGGCGAATTTTGACGCCCGTTTTCTCGGAATAGACCTCGGCACAGCGTTCCATAAACGCCTTTTTGGTAATGCCACAGCCTCGCCAGCTAGGCGTGGGTTCGTTCGGATCTTGTTGTGGGGCAGCAATTAAGGGACTGCCAAGCAGTAGAAAAGACAACAAAATCCCTAAAAAATGAAAAGGGAATCGTGAAGACATTGCAAGCTTAGATCGGTCCTGATCCGGCAAGGACTTTAGCCATTCGAACGAAGTTGGCGGGTCCTAAACTGCTGGCATGGACGGCAATAGATTCAGCGCCATTGGCCATCGCGGAATGGAATTTTGGAACCCGGTCAGTGGTGGCGTGGTGGATCAGTGGATCGATGGGTTGCGGTTATCGCCAACTGCGCAGATATTGGACATCGGTTGCGGTCGCGCCGAACTGCTCCGGCGAATGCATCAACGACATGCTTGCGCGTGCATCGGCATCGAGCCGTCGCCGTTGGCCTTGGACGCGGGGATTCCGCAAGGCACCGGTCAAACCATCGATGGCGGTGAAGTCAGGGCGATCAATGGCGGAGAAGCTGGCGCCATCGATTTGCGGCTTCAAAAGTTCCGAGCCCATGACTTTGATGCCGCCAGTTTGCGCGGCATTGCCTGCATAGGGTCCACCCATGCGGTCGGCGATACCCTGCAATGTTTGCAGGTGCTCGGCGATTTACTCCACGCCGACGGCTGGCTGTGGCTGGGTTTGGGATATTGGCAGCGCGATCCGGATCAGGGCTATTTGGATTTTTTGCAATGTGGTGTCGAAGAAATGTTGAGCCACGAAGGCACGATGCAGTTCTTCCACGATCACGGTTGGAAGGTGACGCGCCATCACCTGGCCACGGCGGAAGAATGGAGTACCTATGAAGATGGATACGCCGCCAATATTCAAAACTTCCTCGCCGCTCACCCGCAAGACCCAGACGTCGCCGCGATGAAGGAGCGAATCGAGGCCTGGCGTCGGGCCTATCTGCAATGGGGCCGGACCACGATGGGCTTTGGGATGTACCTGCTGGAATCCGGCTAAACAGGGGGTCGTTATGCTAGTGGACCATGAGCCAGCGCCTCGCAGATTATGACCGCCTGAAGCTTGAAGAGCTGAACTACAACAGCTACTTGAAAGTGCCGGAACTCACTTCTCTACAAGAGCTTAGGAGTGAGCCTGTGCACCATGACGAGATGTTTTTCATCGTCATCCACCAGTCCTTTGAGCTGTGGTTCAAAGAGATGCTGCACGAGGCCGATTTGCTGGCTCAAAATTTCGTCAATGGCGAGATCGCGCGTTCGCTCAAGGTGCTGAAACGAGTGCAAGCCATTCTGACTTGCCTGACCCAACAGATTCAGCTGCTCGGCACGCTGACGCCCGAAGAATTCGCCGGTTTCCGCGAGGCCTTGGGCACTGGATCCGGCTTTCAGTCGGTGCAATTCCGCGAAATGGAGTTCGCCTGCGGCCAACGCGACCCGTGGTTCTTCCAGTTCTTCGAAGGCCGCCCCGACGAAAAGGCTCGGTTGGAAGCACGCTTCAACAGCCCGTCGCTGTACGACTTTTTCCTTAGAGCGATGGCCAGCGAAGGCTTCGACGTTCCAGAGGAAGTCCTGAATCGCGACCTCAACCAGACGCACCAGATGAATGACAAGCTGGTGAACCTGTTCCGCGACCTTTATTCCAATCCAGGCGACGCTTACCACTGGGTCCTGGCGGCAGAAGCTCTGCTCGACCTCGACACTGAGTGGTCAAACTTCCGCTCCGCCCACATCCTGATGGTGTCGCGCACCATTGGCGGCAAAAAGGGAACTGGCGGTTCCAGCGGCGTGCCCTTCCTGGAGTCGCGCCTATCGTTGCGCTTCTTCCCTGAACTGTGGGAGGTGCGCAATTCAGATTGGAGCGCCGCCTCCACCGAAACCGTCGCCCGCGCCGATTGAGCGATGAAGTACGACGTCTTCTTTTCCATTTGCCAGACGCCCGTCGCCGGCCACATGCCCGACGAGGCGACGATGCTGCGCAACTTCTTCGACCAAGTGCAAGCCGCCGACGAGTTGGGATATGGCTGCGCTTGGGTGGCC
>CAZMDZ010000178.1:0-8018 GCA_964565175.1 uncultured Planctomycetales bacterium | reverse complement strand
GCTTGGTGAGTGAAAGTGGAGGCATCCAATGGCTGGATGGAACCTCCGCGAATCCAAGCGCATAGGGCCGGGCGAGCTCAAGCCAAACGCTTGAGGTACCAGGCGACGGTGCGAGCTAAGCCGTCGTTGAGATCGACTTCGGGTTGATAGCCGAGTTCCTGACGAGCTCGGGTGCCGTCCAAACCATAGGCTTGATCGTGACCGGGACGGTCGTCGACGGTGCAAATTGCAGTGTCAAAACTGCGGTCGTCGGGGCGGTGCTGCTGGAAGTGGTGCCACAGCATTTGCAGCAACTCGCGGTTAGTGCATGCCGTGCTTCCACCCAAGTGATAAGCGCGACCGGCTTGACCGCGTTGCAACACTGCGGCGACGCCCTCGGCTTGATCGGCGGCAAACATCCATTCGCGAACTTGGTGACCGCCGTCATAAAGCGGGGCGGCATCTCCGCGCAGCCAGCACTTGAGCGCCACCGGGATCAACTTTTCAGGATACTGGCGCGGGCCGTAGGCGTTGCACGAATGGCTCCAGCTTACGGCGAGGTCAAAGCTGCGCGAATAAGCGCGAACCAAGTGATCGGCCGCAGCTTTACTTGCCGAATAGGGCGAATTGGGAGCATAGGCACAGCCTTCCTTCCATGGCGCTTCCCCGTCGGCTAATTCGCCGTAAACCTCATCGGTGGACACCATGTGGAAACGATGCTGGCAGCTACGTTTTTGCCAAGCCAGACGTGCTGCTTCCAGCAACCGCTGGGTGCCCAGCACGTTGCTGGTGATGAAAATGTCCGGGTCGCTTAAAGAACGGTCGACGTGAGTTTCAGCGGCAAAATGGGCGACGCCGTCGAGTTCAAAATCTTCGAGTAGCTGCCGTGCCAGGTCGCCATCGAGGATATTGGCGTGCACGAACTGCATGCGGGCGGCGTCGGCTTGGTCGAGGTAGCTGCGGTCGCCGGCGTAGGTCAGCGCGTCGAGCACGACGGCAAAATGATCGCTGCCAGCGTTCAGCCAGTGGTCAACGAAATGGGAACCCAAGAAACCCGCGCCGCCGGTGACCAGCAGGCGTTTGGGCGAGTAGGTTTGAGATTCCGTGGACAAAGAGTGGATTGGCTGGGGGAGGGCGGCCCGGTCCGCCTTGATGGGCGCGGCGGTTAAGGCAGGTTCAGCGTGAACAATTCTAGGTGGCGCCGATAGGAGCCGTCGGGAAGATTGTGAACCGATTGGCGCAAATGTTCGGCGGTTAGGCGACCGGCGCGGAAGGCAGCTTCTTCGGGGCACAGGCTTTTGCGCCCGAGTTCCTTTTCTTGGCGTTGAAAAAAGTTGGATGCCTGGAGCAACGAATCTGCGCTGCCAACGTCCCACCAACGCACCGACTTGCCCAACGGCACCACCTGCAGATCGCCGCGGTCTAAGTAGGCTTGATTGAGGTCTGAAATCTCCAATTCGCCGCGCTCAGAAGGTGCTAACTCTGCGGCCAGTTCCACCGCATCGGCGTCGTAAAAGTAAAGCCCGGTCACGGCCCAGGGGCTGATGTCCTCCGCCGGCTTTTCAACGATTTCCGTCGGTTCCCCCGAGGCGTTTAACCGCACCACGCCAAAATCCTGCGGTCGGTTAGTCATGGTCGCCAGTACCGTTGCGCCTGATTCTTTGGCCGACGCCTGAGTCAACAAATCAGGCAGTCCATGGCCGTGGAATATGTTGTCTCCCAACGCAAAAACGCAAGGCGAGCCATTCAAAAAGTCGGCAGCGACCAACAAACCGTCGGCCAACCCGCGCGGCTCGGTCTGTTTCGCATACTGAATGCTCAAACCCCATTGGCGGCCATTTCCCAGCACCCGCTTGACGTTTGGCAGGTCTTCAGGATTGCTAATCACCAGCATTTCCTGGACGTTGGACAGGATCAGGCTGACCAATGGGTGGTAAATCATTGGCCGATCCCAGACGGTCAGGAGGTGTTTATTGATCCCCCGGGTCGCTGGAAATAGGCGCTGGCCGCGTCCGCCTGCCAGAAGAATTCCTTTGCGGTTCACCACGATGTGGGTTTGGGTCTATGATAGTTTCGGCGCTTTTCCCCCCAACAACAAGGATTTTTGTTCCCCCATCTCCTAGCCATCGTCGCATTCACCGCCCTTTTCACGGCGGCCCATATGTGGGTGCAGGCTCGCGTTGAGCCAGATTTCAACCGGGCATTCAAGCTGTCGCGCGGTTTGGCGGCGGTGACGTTGACGGTGGTGGGTTTCGTCGGCGTGCTTTCGGCGATGGAGCATTGGACCACGGGTTTCCTCTACGCTCACGAGCCTGGGGACCTGCTGCGGTGGGGCGTGGCTTTGGCTTATGGCCATTTGCTGTCCGATTTCATCTGGATGGCGCGCGGCCAAAAGCTGCACCAAATCAAACCGCGGCGCGATCTATTGATCCACCACGGACTCGGTGCCATTGCTTACGCCTATTCGATGATCGCCGAGGTCGGCTACGCCTTGGTCATGCTCAGTTTGGCATCGGAAATCATGCCCTGCTTCACGGGTTTGGAAGCGTGGGGCAAGCATCGCGATCGGCCGGGCACGCAACTGCTCGCAGCACGTGCGCGGTTGCTGGTGCTGATGTTCTGGCGCATCCCGCTGTGGGCTTTCGCGTTGACCATGTTGACCCACACCGCAACGACCGGCGGCATGCAAGAAGGCTTGGATTTTATCTACAAATTCTCCATCGCCTGCCTGACCTTCTTGCTCGGCTTAGACCTTTATTGGGTCAAAAAGTGCGCCGCCGCTTGGACGCCAGCTGCCGTTGTTAAGCCTTAACCGGATTCCGCAGCACGCCGATCTTCTCGATCTCGACTTCCATGACGTCGCCGTCGTGCAAGTAGATCGGAGGTTTGTGAGCAAAGCCGACGCCTGGAGGAGTACCGGTAGAGATGACGTCGCCCGGGTTGAGGGTGATGTCGGTCGAAAGGAAGGAAACCAGTTCAGGGGCATGGAACACCATCTGCTCGGTGTTCGAATCTTGTAGCGTTTCGCCGTTGAGACGCAATTGAATGCGCAAGTTGCTGGCGTCGGAAAGGTCGTCCAAGGTGACGATGCTTTCGCCCATCGGGGCAAACGAATCCAACGACTTCGCCCGCGTCCATTGACCGTCGCTTTCTTGTAGATCACGAGCTGAAACGTCGTTGACGCAGGTGTACCCAAGCACGTACTGCATTGCTTCTGCCTTGCTCACGCGGTGGCAACGACGGCCTATGACGATCGCCAATTCCGCTTCGTAATCGACACGCTGGCTCGATTTTGGCAAGAACACCGGTGCTTCCGGACCGGTGACTGCGGTTGGGAATTTGGCGAAGATCATCGGTTCCTTTGGGATCGTCATGCCGGACTCTTCAGCGTGATCGCGATAGTTCAATCCCACGCAAATAAACTTGCCTGGATTGGGTACCGGCGCCAACAAACAGACGTGTTCCTTGGCCATCATCACACCCTTGGCTAGCAACTCCTTATGCAGCTCACCACCGGGGCCAGCGGCGACCAAATCGGTGTAAAGCGCCATCGCCGCTTGCAGCGGTTGGCCATCGGTGTCGTACCAACCTTCGAAGTGTTGGGGCTGCGGCAGGCCGGATTCCGGATGGGAGTAGGCGATGACCTGTTGGCCGCAAGGCGTCAGGCTGCCGAAGTGGGTGCAGCCGTCGACTTCGAAGGAAATGATGCGCATGGTCGGTACTCTAACGGATCGATTGCTCGAGAGGAATTCCAGTAGCCTTGGAAATCCGTTGCAAGTCCTTCACGACGGCTGGAAGCAGCGGGATGCCGTCGGCACGCCGCTTGGCTTCCGCCTCACGCTCCGGGTCACCCGGAATGACGACGCCTGGGCTGTCGGGTTGCGGCGGCGAGGTTCGAAGGGTGCGAATCCAGTCATCCATTTGCCGTTTAAATTCGGCTACATCGATAAAGGCTTCGATTTGCATGGCGCCAAAAAAGTGGCCGATGCCTTTGCCGACACTGCGTTCCGGAATGTGTTGGCGTAGCGCAAATGGCGGCGCCCATGGTCCCCAATTGGCGCCGGATAAAACGCAACTGAGAATGTCAACCATGGCGGCCAGGCAGAATCCTTTATGGCCGCCCAATTCTCGAGTACTCCCAAGCGGCGACAGCGCACCACCATCCATCATCTGCTGCGGAGACGTTGCTGGATTGCCGCCAGCATCAATTGCCCAACCAGCGGGGATATCTTCGCCCTTACGTTCGGCGATTTCGATTTTGCCGTAAGCAACTGCGCTGGAGGCCATGTCAATCACCACTGGCGGCTCTTCCTTGGCCGGGAAGGCGATCGCCAATGGATTGGTGCCCAGCATGCGATCGGCGCCCCAAAGTGGCTGCACCAGCTTGGTGCTATTGGTCATCGACCAGCCAATCAAATCTCGTTGGAGCGCTTGCATTGGGTAATAACCAGCGATCCCGTAATGGTTGCTGTTCGCCACCGAAACCCAACCGCTGCCGCAAGTTTCAGCCTTCTCCATGGCGATGCAATTGGCAGCTGGTCCAATGACCAAACCTAAGCCGTTGTCGCCGTCAAGGGTGGCTGTGGAAAGTGATTCACGAACCACCTTTAGCTGCGGCCGTGGATTGATGCGGCCAGCTTCGAGCATTTCCACGTAAGTCTGCAAACGACTGACGCCATGCGAATCGATTCCGCGCAGATCGGCTGCGGACAAAACCTCGGCGGCGGTCCGGGCGTCGTCGGCCGGGACGTCGAAATGGCGGAAAACGCGGATGGAAAATTCCACCAGTGCCTGCCAACTGGATGTGGCCTCAGTCATGATTGCCGCCAAATGATAAGGGCGTGACGGCAGCTGGGCTGGCTAAAGGGAAGCGGCACCCGACGCGGTGTTGGGGGGGGGAATGCGACGGGCACCGGTTCCACGGGGGGATGAAGATCCCGGTTGCGATTTGGGATTTAGCCGTGAAAAAAGCCAGAGTGAGTCTTGACCGCTCCTGGACATCCCTTCGGTTGGGGTGGGGGCGCCAGAAGCGTTGGAGGTCGGCCAATGACTCACTCTAACTTCATTGATGAACACCGATTTTACTAATAAACTAGGGGTTGGCAAGTCCCCTTTTGCCCCTTTCCGCATGGCCGTTACTTCCACCAAATATTCCGCTCCAGCTCTCGACAAGGGGCTGGACATACTCGAGTTCTTGGCACAAACAGCTAAACCTGTGAGCCAAGCGCAAGTTGCGCGCGCCATCGGACGGACGCCCAGCGAAATTTTTCGCATGCTAACCATCCTTGAACGGCGAGATTTCATCGAAAAAAGCAAGCGAGATGGACTTTTACGGCTGACCCCACGGATGTTTGAACTGGCCCATCGCCAGCCGCGCAGCCGTTTACTGCTGAATCAGGCCCTGCCATTCATGCATCGTTTGGCTGATGAAATCCAGCATTCATGCCATTTGGTAGTGCGCAACGCCACCAACGCTCTGGTCATTGCCCAGGTGGACGGCCCTCAAATGTCAGGCTTCGTCGTCCGAATTGGCGCCCGATGGCCAATGATTCAGGCATGTTCGGGCAACGTCTTGCTCGCCTTTCAAGAAGATTGGCTGCGTGAAGAGTGGTTGCGCGAGTGCGAGGTCGACGAGACCTCGGAGAAAGGAGTGCAACTGCGGGTGATGCTCGAACAGATTCGCAGCCGTGGATATGCACGCGTGGCCAGCAGCGTGGTGCGCGGGGTGACTGACTTGGGTGCCCCGGTGCTCGATCACATGGGGACGGCCATCGCCAGTCTGACCGTGCCTTTTCTGCGGCCGATCGATAGCTCAGTGACCGTAGCCAGCGCCCTCGACGCCATTCAGGAAGCCGCAGGCGAGATCTCGGCGGCGCTAGGTGGAGCTGGCTTAGACTCGCCCTAGGACTTAAAGAAAGAGCACTTTAGGTGCCCTTAAGAGCCTTTTTTCATCCTCATATACTCGTCCAACGAACCGTGGAAGTTCTCGAGATCCGTCTGTAACGGCTCGGCTTCCGCCTCTTGGATGACGTCGGCGTCGGCACTGGGCTGGACTGGTTCAGCTGCAGTTTGGTCGGCTTGAGCACGCTTGGCTTTGACCTGCTCGGTGGCTTGGCGGTAGGCCTCGGCGATGGATTGCTGGTCTGGTGCGCTGTCTGGGCGTTCTCCAAAAGGACTGCCCGGAGCTCCTCCGAAAGGATTGCCAGCACCAAATCCTTTGCCCAATCCACTCTTGGCCAGGCGCCACTGAATGAATTTGGCCATCGCCTTTCCTTGAAAGCGCTGAAATTTCACCCGCGGCGGCTCCTTGATCAACCGTAGTTTGTGTCCCAACCATAAGAAGCCGCCGACGACCGCCAATCCGGCAACCAGGAAAACGCCCAAAAAGATGGCCAGCGCCAGCAGAAAGACCGACAGAATCGTTTTGCCGACGCTGCGCACAGCGCCGACTAGATCGTCCAACAAAGAGGGGCTGGTTCCAGTGGTCATTTCAGGCATGATAGTTGGGATTCCATCTTGATGTTTTCCTTCCGCTCCGCACTTTCCTCGCTGATGGCGGCCATTACTTTGGCTTTGTCGATGGGTGGCGGTTGTCCGGCCGTGGGCGATTTAGCCCCCGAACCGGTGGCTGCCGTCACGCCGTTGGATTTAGGCGACGCCGCCGCGGAACTCAAGTTAATCCCTGATCCCAATCTGTTCCTTCTCGAGGTCAAAGTCGATGGCAAAGGGCCATTTTTGTTCTCGGTGGATAGTGGACTGTCGGTACGCGTTTGCTTAGCTGATTCCTTGCGCCGCCAACTCGGCCTGCCGCGCGGTCGGGGTATGTTCAGTGACGATGGCGGCGGTCAAGTCGGTTATCAACCCGGCTCAAGGGTGCCGACGATTTCGGCTACTGGGGTGGAATGGACAGACTTGCCGGTCTTAATTGAAGAACTGGATTGGCTGAATGCGGAAAATGGTCGCAACATTGACGGCATCGTCGGCTTGCGGTTTTTTGGTGAACGAACGATTCAATTCGACGGCACCAACAACGTCATTCGACTCTTCGAGGAACAATTGCCGCGGAGTTCCCAGCCGCAAGTCACTCGGTTCCGCTTACGCCGCGGCGTGCCGTATTGCTGGATGCAAGCAGGCGCCCATAACTTTCCAGTGTTGCTCGACACGGGTTACGACGGAGGCATCGCCATGCCGTATTCCTTCCGTGACAAGGTTCTGTGCTATGACCAACCACGCCTCACTGCCAAACTGCGCACGGCCCACAGCCAAGATCGAAAGATCTACTCGGCGCGGTTGAAGCAAGACGCCAAGCTCGCTGGCTTTCGCATGCACCATCCTCCGGTTCAATTTCTAGAGGGCTACCGCACCGGAATCTTGGGCGGTCAAGCTCTGCGCCAATTCGTCGTCACCCTGGACCGACGGAGCCAGCGCGTGCACTTCGGCTTGCCGAAGAAGTAACCTGGGCAACAGCTGCCATGATTGGAACCGCCCTGCTTTTGATTTGCGCCCAGACAGCGGCCGAACCCGCCAACGCTCTGCGCTTGGACGTGCCGGGAGAATTAACCTTCTTTGGCAAGATCAACGCAGATTGGGCCGTCATCGATGCCGACGACAACCTAGAAGCAGCCACCGGTGACTTTGGCAACGGCGCACGTTTGCGTCGCGCTCGCATTGGTCTGATTGGCGAGGTCCATGAGGGTGTGGCCATGAAATTCACCGCCGACCTCGCCGCCGCCGAAGTTCGCGACGCATATTTCGACGTCCACCAGCTTGCTGGAGCCGGTTTCCTTCGCTTGGGCCACTTTCGCGAACCGATGGGCTTGAGCAATCAAACGCCCAGCCATTGGCTGACTTTCCTCGAGCGACCGCTGTCTAGCAGCCTGTTCCCCTCGCGCAACTTAGGCATTGCTTGGCGTCGCGAATGGGAGCCGGAACTGGCTACTATTACCGTTGGCATTTTCCGCGAAACCGATGGCTCGGGTGATTCCCTCGACGAGGGCAGTAGCAATGAAATGGCGCTGACTGGTCGTTGGAGCTGGGTT
>CAZMDZ010000177.1:0-8029 GCA_964565175.1 uncultured Planctomycetales bacterium | reverse complement strand
CCAGAAAGCTTGGCGCCCAACGCCGCCACCGACTAGCGCGATTTTGTTTTGGGCGGCGGCGGCTTATTGCTCACCGTCGGGCGCGAAACATCGGCGGCGACGATGAAGCCTTTGTTGGATGCACTCGATGGCGGCGCGATCACCATTGGAGATCCGCGTGACGGTGAAATCCGCTCCGACGTTGAAGGAGAAAACGCTGCTAACAGCACCGGACTCGCCATCCTTGACCCGGATCACCCGGCACTGCAGTTGTTCCAAGATCCGCGTTGGCAGCCGCTGCTGACCGAGGTCCCCCACCTGCGTTACCGGCCGCTTCAAGTTGCCCCTGGTGATCACTCGATTCGCCGCGTTCTGCGCTACCGCAATAGCGCCGCCGAGAACCTCGACTTTGGCGACGCCTTGCTGACTTGGCGAGTGGGATCGGGCAAAGTTGCGCTGCTCTCCGCCGCCCCGCTGCCTGCTTGGAACATGATGGACCAAGTCCCCGGCGGCACCTTGCCGTTCCTGCTCGACCTCACCCTTTGGTTGACGCCGAGCTTGGGTCACCGCGATCAAATCATGGTCGGCGAGGCCCTGCAAATGGAACTGCCCAAGGTTCCAACCGCCGTCACCTTGCTCGATCCCTTCGGCCGCACCACTACTGCTGTTTCGCCGCCCGAGACCTTGCCTGGCGGACGTGCTCGGGTGCCCTTGCTGGACCGTGCCTTGCAAGCCGGAGTTTGGCAAGTGCAAGCCAGCCTGCTTGAAGCGGATGGCCTGGAGCGCCAGTTCATCGAACGCGTCGCCGTCAACCCGCCAGCAGCCGAAAGCGACCCAACGCTAACCAATCTGACCGACTTGCAAGCCGCTCTTCCGGAAGGCAGTCGCTTGCAAAGTCAAGATGCGCCCGAAGTCGATGCCCCAGCCGAAAGCTTGAGTCAGAAACGGCTGGACCTGTGGTTCTTCTCTTGCCTAGCCGCCTTCTTGCTGCTGGAAACCCTGCTCGCCGCGATGTTAGACCGGAGGAGAGGATGATCCACACCAAGTTGCTCAGCACGTTTGCCGCCAACGTCGACTTGGATGCGCCGACCACCATGGTCGGCGCCTTGGAATTCCACAACTCCCCGCCGAGTTGGATCCTAGCGCTCGTCATCACGCCGCTGCTAGCGGCAATCGTATTTCTCAGCTATCGCAAACCGACTCGCGCCCGCCTGTGGCGACGGATACTGGCGATGTTGCGCTTGAGCGTTTTAGGAATCGCAATCTTCTTGTTGCTTGGACCCTTCCTGCGCTCCAACGAAACCAAAGTCGAACCGGCGCCATTGGCTTTGCTGTTCGATGACACTGCCTCGCTGCAACGCGTCGACGAACTCAGCGCCGAAGCCAACGCCAGCGAAACCGGCCAACGCCGTTTAGATGTTCTTCAAAACATCATCGCCTCCGAAGGGGTGCGCGAACTTGCCAACCGCTACAACCTGAACACCTTCAAGTTCGATAGCAAACTCAGCGCCACCGCCGCCGACGGCACAGCCTTAACCGCCCAAGGCGAAACCTCGGCGATTGGCGATTCGATTTTGGAATTGCTGTCCGAATACCGCGGTCGTCGCTTGCCCGAAATCGTCTTATTCAGCGATGGACGCGTCACTCAAGGCAGTGAGTTGGATGAAATCGCCGACCGCTTAAGCCGCGAAGGCGTGCGCGCCCATGCCATCGCCTTGGGCGATCCGCGGCCAGCGCCGGACTTGGTACTCGAACGCGTGCAAGTACCAGACTTGGTGCTCGTCGGTGATGCAGCGGTTTTCCAACTGCGCGTACGCGGCAACCTCGCCCAACTACCGAAACCGGTTTACGTCACCCTCTACGGTCAAGATCAGCAACCGCTCGATCGCATCCTCGTCGACCCTTGGCATGCCGACGGCGTTCAAATCAGTTTGACCTCGGTGATGGAGCGCACGGGCGATTTTGCTTTGTACGCCGAAGTGGACAGCTTGGATGGCGAACTTGCAAAGGACAATAACCGCGTCGAATTACCGACCGAAGTCAAACCGGCACGCATTCGAGTGCTGTATGTCGAGGGTGAACCGCGCTGGGAATATCGCTATCTAAAGAACCGCTTGCTGCGCAGCGAAACGCGCTTTGAACGTGAAATCGAATTGCGATGCTGGTTAGCCAGTGCCACTCGTGATTTCCCGCAAGAAGCCAGTCCAGGGGTGCAGCGTTTGCGCCGCTGCCCCACCGAAGTTGAAGATTTACTCGACAACTTTGACCTGATCATCATCGGTGACGTCGACCCGACTCGAATCAGCCCCGACCCACTGGATGGCCAGCGCTTCCTCGAGGCGGTTGCCTCTTTTGTTCACCGTGGCGGCGGCCTGTTGATGCTGTCCGGTCCGCGCCACAATCCGGCGGCCTATCGCGGCACTCCGGTCGAGGCTTTGCTACCGGTGCAACTTGGCCACGAAGCGCCGCGCGGCGATCGCTCTTTCCAAGCGGAACTGCCGGTTGCTGACAGCCCGCACCCAGTAACTCTGCTGTCGTCCGACCTGAACTACAACCAGCAGATTTGGCAGCAAGCCACTTCGCTGTGGTGGTTCCAGCCGGTCGAACGCTTGCGCCCAGGCGCTCAGGCCTGGTTGCAGCATTCGGAGTTGGGCAACGAAAACGGCCCCTACGTTTTGGCGGCGTCGATTTACGCGCCCGAAGGTTGGGTTGGTTGGATTGGCACCGACGAAACCTGGCGCTGGCGTTTCCCCGGCGGCGAATCGCAATTGCACCGCCTGTGGCGCTCAGCCTTGCGGCACTTAGCCAGCACCCGATTGCGCGGTGCGCAGGGACGCGTGCGCTTAGATTTGGATCGCTCACAAGTTGAGCTGGGCGGATTTTTGACCGTCGAAGCCCGGATCAAAGATGAAGCCTTCGAACCGCTGCGCGCCGAGGATGGTGTGCCGCTGTACTTGGAAGGCAGCGAGCAGCCGATCGGATTGATGCCCGTTCCCAACCAGCTTGGCACCTTCCGCGGTCGATTCCGCGCCGCCAACCTTGGGCCCAGCACCGTCTTCCTGACCGCCAACAACGAAGCGGGCGGCGAAATGTTAGCCAGCGCTCGTTTTCACACCATCCTGCCGTCGGTAGAAATGCATGACACTTCGCAGGACACCGCCGCCCTGGCGCGATTGACCGAATCCACAGGGGGTATGCTAGTTCAGGTAGACGACGTCGGTGATTTGTGGAAGCGGCTCGACGGCAAGGAGCGCTTAACGCGGCTGATCGCCAGCCACGACCGCCCCATCGACCCGCGCCTGCTGATGACTCTGTTCCTTTTGTTTGCAGTCAGCGAATGGCTGCTGCGCAAACGCCTCAATCTGTCCTGATGTTGATTAGCCTACTTACCTTGCTGGTCAGCGCCGCTCCTCAAGAGCAGGCGCCGGGTCAGGCCCAGGGTGTGACGGTGCCCATCGACCGCGGCTTGCAGTCCAAACTTGGCGACGCCCGTGAACTGCTTCAAGGCGAGCAGTCGGCGTCGGCGATTGCAATCTTGCAAGAAGTGTTGGAAGCGGACGGCGGCGCATTGATTGCCACCGACGACCTCAATTTGGCACGTGGCGCATCGGTTGAAGCGGCAGAGATTCTTGCCAGCTTGGGCGAGGATTCAGCGGAACAACGCAATCAGTTGGTCCAGCGCTACGGCACCGAAAAACTAGCCGAAGCCCTGTACCCACCCGACCCAGTGCGACTGCAGCAATTGGCGCAGCAATACGCGGGCACTGAAGTCGGCGACGCCGCCCATCGCGCCCTGCAAGAGTTGGCGCTGGACCGCGGCTACCAGGCACCGAAGCGCATCGACCGTTGGGTCCCGACGCTGCCGTTTTACCGCGACGCCAAGGACCCTGCTTTACCGTTGGTCGAAGCGAATGGCTTGCGGCCGTTGTGGCGCTACGACTTCAGTGAAGATTCACCCTACATTGCTGGCGGCAGTCACCGCATGGCATTCGGCGAAGGCTTGGGGTTTATTAGCGATGGCATTGAACTGACTGCGTTGAATCTGGGCAAAGGCAGCATCGAGTGGCGTTACGATTCAACGCCGCGTTGGAATGAGCAAAGCCTGAGTGACAAAGAAGACCTCGCCAAAGGTGCCAACTCCGACACACTGACGGTGCCAGTGGTCGAAGACGGCATTGTTTTGGCGGTGTTGCAAGAGGCGGGAGGCGTCGGGCGCTTTGATGAATTCAATCGCCACGCTGGACGCGCTATTCCGGTGCGACGTCGGCTACCGGCCCGGCGCTTGCACGCGTTTGATGCCTTGACCGGTCGACTGCTGTGGAAGCAAGATGTGCCGTGGACGTCGGGCGACAACAGTGAGCCGCGTGGGTTGGTCGCCGCCCCGCCTGCGGTTGCCGATGGCCGCGTCTTTTTACCGATCTACGACGCCGTCGGCACCATTGATCTGTCGATGTTAGCGTTAGATTTGTACACCGGCAAAAAGCTGTGGAAGACGTTTTTGGTTTCGGGTCAGCAAGAGACCAATTTGTTTGGCAACATTCTGCGCGAGATGGCCAGTCAGCCGCCCGCTGCCGATGCCGACAAAGTTTTGTTCTGCAGCAATCTTGGAACCATCAGCGCCCTAAATGCCGAGTCTGGTCGCACGCTGTGGACGCGACTGTATGAACGCGCGGAGGTTGACACCTATCAAAACGGCATGGAGGCTCGTCGCCAAGCGACCTTCGCCAACGGCTTCCCCGCCTACGACGGCAATCGTTTCCTTTGCGCCCCTCGCGACGGAATTTACGCCTTTTTGGTTTCGGCTCAAGACGGCCAGCTGCTTCGCGAGTGGATCTACTCCTCGGGCAGCTATGGCACCTTGCGCAATCTGGTTGGCACGACCAAAACTGGCGCATGGTTCCACGGCACACGCATGGTTTACTTGCCCTTCCCCGGCACCGCCGACACCATGCAGGTCTCCCATCAAATGTTCACCGATGGCGGCGTTGCTCAAAACCGTCACCCTGCAGCCCTGGCGCGTGGCGAAATTTTGGCGCCTTCACTTGGCGCAGTAGAGGTTCTTTCGTCGGCGAACTTGCGCAGCAAAAGCTTGGTTCAAAACGTTGGCGGCCGCAGTGCTGACATGGGTCCGGTGCAAGTCGCTCCCGGCCTCGCTTTCATTATGCGCCGCAATGGCGTCACTGCCTTTAGTTCTCCAGATGCCATTTTGAATTCGCTGCTGGCTTCCAACCTGGATGAAGTCACGCTCAATCGTTTGCTGCCGTACTTGGAAGGCATCGACCTTTCCGACGTCGCCACCGCTCGTCGATTGGCTAACCGCACCCGCGATTTGGCAGCCAAGGCGCCGTCGCATGATCTTGCCGAACGCCTGAAGCTGATTGCTGCCCGCAGCTTAATGGTCACCGAAGAGGGCGCTGACTCGCTGCCGCTGCTCAATCAAATTATGCAGAGTCCGCGCAAGAGCCGACGGTTCAAAGCCGCGGTTTTAGCATTGGACGTTTTGGAAAAGACCAACCCCGCTCACCCGATGATGGACCGCGTGCTGGGTTTGATTGAAGAGAGTGAACGCAGTCATATCACGCGCAATAACGGTCGTCGCGAGGACAAGGAAATCGTGCTAGCGCGGGCGCGGGTCCTACAAGGCGGGCAGCGCGGCTTTGGCAGCAACTCGCACTTGAATGCCTTAATGAACCTCATGGAGCTGCCCAAAATTGAAGCGTACTACCAAGGCACGCTGAACCTGCAGCAATGGGGTCGATTGCAATTGCAAAACATGTTGCTTGACGACAGCGCTGGCAAAAAGTTGGAAACACGCGCGCGCAAGGAGTTTGCCCAGGGCGGAGTGAATGACGTCAAGTTGTTGAAATTTGCTGGCACGGAAACGGCGTGGAAGTGGTTGCAAACACAGGCATCTGCAATCGGCGACAATCGCTTGTTAGGGCTCAAGGTTGCCGGCTGGCTACGCAACTTTGATTGGCCACAACAAGATCGGCAGCCGTTGAGCCTGGACGTCGACATGCTCCTCAGCAAGCAGTCGCCAAGGCCCGCTCCAAGCGCGCTGAATATCGTGCGCAGCTTTGAACTCAGCCACGACGGCAACTTGATCGACGTCTTCCCACTGGAGGATGGGGCTCGATTACTGGTCAAAGAAGGTTCTTCGGTTCGCTTGATTGACCTGCTCCGCGAGCGGCGCGTGCAAAGCCCGGCAGTGAAGCTGGCCAATGACCCACGCAGCATGCCTGAGTTGCGCGACCGTGCCTTTGCTCACCAACAAGGCGGGACTGTGATCGCCGATCAAGCATGGGTCAAGCTGCACCTTGATGGCAATCACGAAGTAGTGCCGCTGCCAGGCCAAGTCACCCGCATTCATCGCGTCGAAGGCCTGGTTGCAATGCTTTGCCGGAATGATACGGACGGCGTCCTTCTGCAAGTCCGTGACTTAGTCAGCGGCACATTGGTCTTGGATTCGAAGATGCCGCTGCAAGGCGGGCGCTACCATCAAATCCGCTCGACTGGCGAAACGCTTTTGGTTATGGAGCAAGCAAGGGCCCTGGCGTTGCAGGTACGACTATTCTCGGGCCGCGACATCGCTTTGCTACCACTGCCATCCACTCCAGGCACGCGCGATTTGGATTACACCTTGGCTTTGGACGATGGTTACGTTTTGCCGTACTTAAGCGGCCGACAACATTACAACCTGAAGATCAAGGATGGCGAAGTCGCACGCTCGGTCGCTTTGCCACGCAAATCCAGCTGGATCACTTTCCAAGCGCCGGCTGGCATCGGTTGGTTGATTCAGTCTTACGGTCCAAATCGTGGCGAATTCCCGACGCCGGCTGTTTCCTGGATGGGCAACGAAATGAGCAGTGAAAAACCCACTGCTGGCCCGCTGGCGGAAATGCGTTTCCCGCAATTGGATAGTCACGGTCGCATCGCCACCAAATTGACCACCAATTCGCTGATTAGTTACGGCGAAAACGAGCGCGGCCAGGTCGTGCTGCATCAATGGAAATTGAAAGCCGACGGCCCCGCCGAATTGCAGTGGAGCTTGCCGCTCGAAGATCTTTCCTTCAGCGACTTGGTTACGCGCTTGCCAGCGCCCTCTGCCGCTCAAGACGGCTGGCTGTTGCCGCTCAAATTCGGACCGACCAATCGACGCAATGCGCGGGTCGTTAATTTGTTGGTTTCCGCAGACGGCCAACTCCTGGATCGCTTCGAGCTTGAAGCGCCCACCAAATACAGCCATTACGTGCGCAGTTGGATGCTGGACCATATGGTGGTCTTGCGCCACGAATCCAAAATCTACCTATTAGGAGAGGAACGATGATGCTCGCTCTACTTCTGACTCTCGCCCAAGCGCCGACGCCAGCCGCCTCGCCGGAGACGGACTTGGTACCGAGAGTCGGTGCGCAAGCACCGCAACAACCGACCGACCAGGCGGAATCAACCAAAACCAAAAAGCCAAAGCTACCCGCCCACCAAGTGTTGTCGGCAGCGGGTTTGAAAGCCGCGCAATCAGGATTGAAGTTTCTGGCATCGCAGCAACTCAAAGATGGATCGTGGCCGGGGGACGTCGGCTATAAGTTGGAAGACAACTACCGGGTTTGGAATCACGATGCTGGCCACGTTGGCGTGACGGCGCTGGCAGGCATGGCATTTTTGGCTGGCGGCCACGTGCCGGGACGCGGCCCTTATGGCCAGCATGTGGAGCGGGCGACCGAATACTTGCTTCAGCACATTCGCAACGACGGTTACATCACCCATAACGAAACGCGGCTTTATTCGCACGCCTTCGCGACGCTGTTCTTGGCTGAAGTTTACGGCATGAACCAGCGCGAAGACGTACGCCAGGCGCTGCAAAAAGCAGTGGACCTGATCGTCGCCAGTCAAAACCAGCAAGGCGGCTGGCGCTATCAACCGCACGTTGCCGATGCCGACATGTCGGTTGCCGCTTGCCAAGTGATGGCACTTCGGGCGGCGCGCAACATTGGCATCCAGGTTCCCCGGGAAACCATTGATCGTGCGGTCAAGTATGTGCGCGATAGCGCGG
>CAZMDZ010000176.1:0-8082 GCA_964565175.1 uncultured Planctomycetales bacterium | reverse complement strand
AAGGTTGAAGAAGCAAAACTTCAATCAAAGGGAGGAAAAGTCTGCCGCAGCCGACGTCGTTATGGTCGCGCAGCCACTCGTGGCAATTCCGCCTATCGCCCTACCATTCAAACCATGCACAACCGATTTAATGGGTGCTAGCCAACTCACTCCCTTTAGCGCAGAACACCGCGAACTAATTGCGACTTGGGTTTGTTGGCTGAACAACAATGCCGCGCTGGCCAATTTCCATGCCATGCAACTACGCATTTTGTGTGGAGAAAAAATAGGCCGACGATTCGGCAAAGCCGTGCTCGAACGAGATTGGGATCAAGTCTTTGATCCTCGAGTGCAAGCAACTTTGCATTACGCCGAAGCGCTGATCCGCAATCCCAAAAATGTCGACCAAAGCCATCGCGATCGAATGACGGATCTTGGCATCAGCGACAAGGACATCTACGCCGTCAATCAAACCGTCGGCTATTTCCATTACAGCTGCATTTCACCCAAAGGGTTTGGCGCGCGGTTGCGCCAGGCACGTTCCTCGACCTCGAGCCGCCGCCATCGCAGCCAACGAACGCTCCATCAAACGGCTTATCGTCCAATCATGCGCACCATGCACACCCGCTTTGAGGGATTGGGCAGTGATGCGGCGTCGCCATGGTTCGACGTATTTTTCCGCATCAGCAGTGGCATGGCTTTAGGCTGCGGCCTAGGCAGTTGGATGATTCATGGCAGCAAACTGACCTATATGCTCGGCGGCCAACTCCCCAATCATGCGCTGATCAACGGCCTTGCTTTGGGCGCATTGGTATCGCTGCCAATCAACCTACTCTTTTTCCTCTTTCACAACATTCGAACACGCATGGCATTCAAAGCCAAGCGGCCGATGCCAACCATGCCCAAATACGTCGGCCGCATTTCACTCGTCCTTACGCTGTTCATCGTCTTCTTGAACCGGGTAGGATAAACCTCGTTTGCCATGAGCTGGATCCAAACCATCCCCCCCAAAGACGCCGACGGCAAGTTGGCCGACCTATATCGCCGCATTTCGGGTAGCAGTGGCCAAGTAGACCAAATTCTGCAAGTCCATTCCCTGCGCCCGCACAGCTTGCAAGGTCACATGGCCTTGTATAAAGCGGTGCTTCACCACACCGGCAACAAAGTGCCCAAGCAAACCCTGGAATTGCTCGGCGTTTGGGTCAGCTGGCTCAATGGGTGCGATTATTGCGTCGAACATCACTACGCGGGCATGTGCAAGTTGATTGGCAGCGAGGACATCGGCCGACGAATGAAAGAAGCTTTAATCAGCCGAAAATGGAAAGGAGAATTCAGCGATTCGGTGAGCACTATGCTGAAGTACGCCGAGGCTTTGACCTTGGAGCCGCAAGTTCTACCGAAGCATGCGGTCGAAAAAATGGCGCAAGCTGGTATTTCCGACGGCGAGATACTCGAGGTCAACCAAGTCGTCGCCTATTTCAATTATGCAAACCGCACGGTACTCGGCTTGGGCGTCACCCCAGAGGGGGAATTGCTGGGCACTTCCCCCAACAACAGCGAAGACGAAAACGACTGGGGCCATAATCCCGCCCATCCATCGGCTGATCAAACTTTGCAGCGCAAAGCGATGCAGGCTGGCAACCATATCCAATTCGGGTCATCTCTTTTTGATGCTTTCTTCCGGCTGACAGTCGGAGCAGCTTTGGGATGCTCGATTGCCATGGGCGCGTATTTCGGCTTAAACGTCCCGGTAACACTCGAGAACAAGTGGATTCACCATCCGCTGACAGAAGGCCTCGCCTATGGCTTCATGATGTCCATTCCCGCCAACATTTTGATTTTCCTTTGGCACCGTGTGGGCACAGAAAAAGCCCGTAAGAAAAAGACTGAATTTAGCCTTCCGCGATGGATCGGCCGTCCCGCCATTCTCGTTTCTGCACTTGTCACCTTTATCGGCCTCTGGCTGACCAAGCCGACGTGGTTCTGATTCCAAAGTCCGCCTGCAAGCAATGAGGCTTTTCCACTCATCCGCCCGCGTGCAAAACGCTATGCGCAGCAACCGCTTGCCGGAGTCACTCTTCAAACTTTGCATGGGGATCACCTTTGGAGTCACGCTGGCCTTCACCATTTATGCAAAAGGCGGCGGCACCCAATTGGATATCCACTCCAGATCCATCCACCACCCCATCGCCGACGGCATCCAGTTCGGCTTTTTCTTTTCCGTCCCAATCGGCATCCTCTATTACCTATGGAGACGGATTCGACATCACCGTGCTCATCGAGCCGGACTGACAGAGCCAGCCTTCCCCCGCTTGATTGGGCGGCCAGCAATGTTGATCACCTGCATCCTTAGCTTGCTGCTGTTGGCTTGGCTCGACCGCTGATTTTTCTTATGTAGGGGTGGCAGCATGCCGTAGAGGAATTGGAAATCAATCCAATGCGGCGACCACTCCAACAACTCCAAGCCGGTTTCACGTTGATCGAAATGATGATCGGCATGGCGATCCTCATCATTCTGGCTGGCATGGCGATCCCAAGCTTCGCCGACACCCTGGAGGACGCCGAAGTCGCGTCCTTGGAGCAGCAGCTGCAGCGAATTCGAACTGGGGTGGACTACTACACCTTCCAGCACGAGGAACAGGTTCCCGGCTATGACGCCGGGACTGGGATTTGGTCTGCAACCATTCTCGAAAACCAGCTGACTTTGGCAAGTGATGAAGACGGCAACACCGCCGTCGTTGGCACAAGTGGTTACTACTACGGGCCTTACATTACAGAGGTATTCCCTTCAAACCCCTTTAGCGGCCTTCAGACCATCCATTTGGTGCAGCCTGGCGTCTCCTTCACGGAAGCCGACGACACCACTGGCTGGGTTTACTGGGCCGACACCGGCACGTTTCGGGCCAATTCGTCCGGAACGACACCCGACGGCATCCCCCACTTCGACTTATGAACGATCCTCTCCAAAAACGTCCTACACCTGCCTTCTTTGCAGCTTTGTCATTCGTCGCCTTGGCTTTTGTCTTGGTGAATTGGCTCAACTCTTAGGCTGAAGAAGGTGTGAACTTCTGCGGTGCCCGAGCGCCGCATTCTGCTCGCCCCCACGCGAGCCCTCCAGCTGCCCTGTTACACACTTGAAATTCGTCACACGTTTCAGCCCGGTGGCTCTGCACTTTGGAAGCCTGGAAACCAGGCTGTTGCAACTCACCGGCGGCCCTGGCGGCTGGAATGTCAACCTCAGCCTGAAGGCGCAGGGTCAAGGAAATACTCGCCACAGCAAAGCGGCGTCGTCGCTTGCCCCCGGCTTAAAAAGCCGTGCGATGGGCAAGGATGTTTGTGTAGCGACCAGCACCGAATGTGCCGCGCTGTCCGTGATTCCAGTCGAGCGGCCACAAATGGACCGGCTGCAAGCGACCCTGGAAGACGCGGCTGTGAAGAGCTTGGAAGACACCGAAGGCATTAGCTATCGCTATCTGCCGCTCAGTGACGGACAAGGTGGAAACCTTGAACGCAACGAGTTTCTGCTGCTGTGTTTAGGCCAATCGGAAATGCGCCGCTGCACCGCGGCCAGTGAAGCCTTAGGGTTCCGCCCGGTTGGGCTGGAAATCTCGGCCTTCCCCGAAGCCCGCGCGCTGATCCAAGCCAACAAAGACATCAACGACGCCTGGGCGTTCTTGCACATTGGCCTCGATCATTCCTATTTCGGCATTGCCCTGCACGGTGAAGTTCACTTCCTCAAAAAGATGGACCGCAATGGCAGCTTGCTGTTGAAAACCATGTACGACGGCGTTGGCGCGGCGGGGCAACAAAGCGCAGCGATGGGCATGGCGCCAGGCTTTTTGGTCGATTCGGACTCGGACGATGAAGGCTCGGCAATGGAGCAAGCCCAAAGTCAGCTGCAGGAACTTCAAGAAATGGCGGAAGAACATGGCACTCGCCTGATGAGTGCGGTGCGCGTGGAATCGGCGAATCTGGCGCAGGAAGTTCGCGCCTGTTTGCGCCACTTCCACGCCCGCAATCAAGGTCATTCGGTGGCATCCCTGGAGCTGACCGGCTTCGCTGCTGGCATCCCCGGCTTGCCCACCTTGCTGGAACAAAGCTTGAAAATGCCAACCGAAGCCGCTCGGCCGTTTACCAAGTTAGGCATTGGCGCCCCAGCCGAAGTTCTCCGTGAGCAACACATGTGGTGTGCGAATCTGGGCTTGGCCCTGCGAGGTGCAGCATGAAAACTGCTGACTTTTTAGGCGATGCAGCCTTCAAAACCCACTGCGAACGTCGACGTACCCCGCGCCGCCTGCTGACCATTTGCCTGTACTTGGCAGCATGCCTGGCAAGTACTTTTGCCTTCCACTGGGAGGTGGTCACCCAGGAACGCGAAGCGGATCGAGCCAACGCGCCAGACCCCGCTGCAAGTCAGGCGGAAGCCGAGTTGCTGCGCATTTACGACGAGATGAATCAGTTCGCGGCTCGATTGGATCCGCTCACTGCCCACCTTGGTAAACCGACCTGCGCCAACATGATTGGCGGCTTGGAGGTCGCTCTTGGACCGGCAGTCGAAATCGAACGACTGCAGTGGAAAAGCGAGCTTGAAGTCACCAAGAGCAAAGGAAAGACCTCCGAGCGAACGGTCCTGACCTTCACCATTGATGCCGTAGCACTAGATGAAAAAACAGCTACGACGATCGACGAAGTCCTTGCTGCTTATACCGGCTACGAGGCGTTTATCCTTAGCCACGAAGCAGTGGAGGGCCGCTGGCCAGCAACCCGCCTGAAAATCAAATTGGTCGGTGACGCCGCTTTGTTGGCAGCCAACCAGGAATCACTCCAGGAGGCAAGCTGATGTCATGGCGCAAACTCCTGTTTTGGCTGATGTTCATCGTCATCCCTGCCACCGCTGTGCAATGGGGTGTGTTGCCGCTGAATGAGCGACGCAAGGAAGCCATATCCTTGCAGCAGAATGCTGATCAGCAAGCTGTGATGAATCAAAAAGTCTCGCAAGAGCGTGACCAATTAGAAATCTTATGGTTGGAATTCCGTCCACAGGCTGAGTTGGAGTTGATCAGCTTGGGTTCGCACTTGAACCCAATTTTGTTGCAAAACCGAGTCCTGGATTTGGCCCGACGCTTGAGTGTTGAATTGACCATTCAATCCAAATCCAAGAGCGACCCAAACGAGCTTCCCTCTTACACATTCTCTGGCAGCGCAAGCCCATGGCAAGCCCATGAATTCCTGCGCTACTTGGAGCGAGGGGATCACCGCGCACGGTTCCATTCCGTCACCATGGTCTATGACCTGATTGAAAAGACTGGAGAGCACCTGGCCTATTTCTCTGGTGAATTCACTATTCCGAAGGTACCCGAAGAGGCTGCCGAAGAGGAAGCGGAAGAAACCCCGGAAGATGGCGAAGCCGCGGCTGTGGAAGGCGCCGTTCCAATGGAGGTGGTCGGATGAGCTCCACTAAATCGGGAATCCTTGAACAAGCGAAGAAGCAGAAAGGCAAAACCGCAGCCTTAGGCATGTGCTTCGTCGCCATGCTCTACATTTGGGGGCCGATGATTTTCGGCGGCGAAGATGACGGCAAAAAGAAGAAGCCGAAACCCAGCCCGAATGCTGAGCCAGTTGCGGAAGCGTCGGCTGGCGGAGAACCGAAATCGAAGCCGAAGGCGACCCTGGCCTCCACCACCACAACGGGAGCTGCCCAGCCGATCAAAGGCTTCAACGCTGCGCTCGACCGGCTTGACCAATGGCGAGTGCCATTAGGAATGGAAAAAGCCGAACCTCTGACGCCGGAAGTCTTGGCACTGCGGCGCGCCGAAGCGCAACGCAACGCAGAAGCGCGAGTGGCCCTGGCCCAGTCTGCCAAGCGCGCCCGTAACGCAGCCGAATCGGCGGAAGGATTGCCGGAATCGCTGCTTGATGGCGGCATGGATGGCGAATTCAACCTACCCCACCAGGGCGGTGCCGTCGATGACCCTGGATTTGCCCCCGAGGTTGTGGAGCAAGTCGAGATCTCCGATCTGGTTCTTTCCGGAACGGCAATCCTAGGCCCGAACAAGATCGCATTCTTTGGCGACCGCCAGGTTCAGGAAGGCGAGAAGATCGGCCGATATTTGGTAAGAGCTGTGCGCTCCCGCGAAGTGGATTTGTGGGCGGACAGCCGCTTGACCGTACTTCGAATGGCACCTCCAGACTTGGAGTACAACAAACCCTGACCATGCTCACCGGCCCCAAAAACCGAACTTCTCTCGCCCTGTCCGCCTTGTTTGCGGCCCTCCTTAGCTGGGGCGGTGTGGCTCAGGAACCGCCACCCAAAGAGCCGCCGACGGTGGACATTCCACTGGATCAACCAGATGCGTCCCAGGAACCTGGGAGCGGTGAAGAGGATCAAAACGATGCTTCGACCGAAGATCAGCAAGGCGAGGAAACTGGCAATGGCCAAGAGCCTGAGGATCAAGATGGCAGCCAAGGTCAAGAACCCTCGACTGGCATCCCGCTTAGCCCCTTCCGCAACCTGGACCCAGAAGAGCGCATCACGATCAACTTCAAAGATCAAGAGTTGGGCTCGATTCTGGAATTGTTCAGCACCACCTATAGCCTGAACTTGGTCTACGGCGACGACATCGCTGGCCTGGTAACGATCAACCTGTACGAAGCGCCGATTCCCAATGCGCTGCTGCAAATTCTCGCGACCAATGGCTATACCTATGTTTCCCAAGATGGGTTCTTGCGCATCATGTCGGCGGATGAGGTCAACGTCGACACCGTAGCCTCGGGCACTGGTTTTGAGCCGGAAGTGATCTTTCTCAATCACCTCAAGGCAGAAAACGTGGTCATGATGTTGACGCCCATGCTCAATGGCAACGAAGTTGTCGTGGCTGGCCCGGGGAGCGAAGATGGCCTTCAAGTGACTGAAAAGCTGGGTGGCAATTCGCACGCTTCCCAGGAAATCATTCTGCTTTATGCCAGTGAAGACACGCTGGAACGGGTCGAAGGATTGCTTGCCCAGATCGATATTCCGCCATTACAGGTGTTGGTTGAAGCAACGATTTTGTCGGTCACGTTGAGTGAAGAAAACAAGCTAGGGGTCGATTTCAACGTGCTTTCCGGCATCGATTTCCAAGCCATGGGCGGCACTTCCAACATCACAGATGGTGTAGACCTTGGCGACGTTTCGGTCGGGCAGAATGACTGGCTATTCGGTGGTCGCACCAGCGGTTTCACCGACCCGATTAGTGATGGCTTGCACATCGGCATCTTGCGCAATCAAGTTGGTGTGTTCATCGAATCCCTGGAGCACGTCGGCAACGCAACGGTGCTGAGCAATCCACAAGTGATGACGGTCAACCGCCACATCGCCGAAGTATTGGTTGGTCAACGCCTGCCTTACTTGACCACGACCGCCAACGAAACGGCAACGCTGCAAAGCGTCGAATTCTTGGATGTGGGTACCTCGCTAGTTTTCCGCCCATTCATTTCGTCGGACGGCTACGTGCGCATGGAGATTCACCCGAAAAACTCCAGCGGTTTGATCAACGACCGCGGTTTGCCGGAAGAGGTCACCACTCAGGTATCGGCCAACGTTTTGGTCCGCAGCGGTCACACCGTGGTCATCGGCGGCTTGATGGAAACGCAGGACACCACCGACACTTCGCAGATTCCGCTGCTGGGTTCGCTGCCCTTCGTCGGCCCGTTCTTCCGCTCGGAGACGCAGAAGGAAACACGCCGCGAAATCATCGTGTTGCTGACTCCACATGTAGTTGGCGACAACGACCTGCAACGCCGCGCCGACCTGGTTCAATCCCGCTTCAATGCCGCCCGCGCCCAATTGGCCGCCTCGCACCATGGTTACTTGCGGCCGTCCTACGCCCGCAAAATGTACCGCGAAGCGGCAATGGCGTTGGCTTCCGGCGATTCGAAAAAAGCCTTAGCCAAAGCGGAATGGGGCCTCCTGGCAATGCCCGCCGACCAAGATCTGGCGCTGCTCGCGGAGCACTG
This sequence comes from uncultured Planctomycetales bacterium, assembly GCA_964565175.1. Lineage (GTDB taxonomy): Bacteria > Planctomycetota > UBA1135 > UBA1135 > UBA1135 > JACNIZ01. Next base: position 108 of record CAZMDZ010000176.1, on the reverse strand, counting down.
CCACCGCGAAATGATGGCCGATCAGTACGCCGAACAGGAACTGATGGACGCGCTGGAAATCCTGCGCACCTCCGGAGAAGAACAATGAGCAAAGCCCGATCCTTGATT
>CAZMDZ010000175.1:0-8118 GCA_964565175.1 uncultured Planctomycetales bacterium | reverse complement strand
GCATTTGGGACCAGCGCTGCCACCGAGTCAATGACGACCACGTCCACCGCATTCGATTTGACGAAACGCTCGCAAATGTCCAAACCCTCCTCACCTGAGGACGGCTGCGAAAGAAGGAACTTGTCGCCGCTCAGGTCGATGCCCAAGTTGGTGGCATATTCCGGGTCGAATGCGTGCTCTGCATCGATAAAGACGCCAAAGCCCCCTGCCTTCTGGGCCTGAGCCACAACCGACATCGCTAGGGTGGATTTGCCGCTGGATTCCGGGCCATAAAGTTCGATCACACGACCGCGCGGCAGGCCTTTACCTCCTAGCGCTTGGTCCAGCGACAACGAGCCGGATGAAATGCCCTGAATTGGGCCGATGTCCTTCTTGGACATGTCCATCACCGCTTCTTCGCCGTGCGCCTTGGAAATCTCTGCCAAGGCGTCTTGGATGGCTTTATCGCGGTTCTGGGATGGGGATGCTGATTTCTTTCTGGTAGCCAAGGGAAGTTCTCCGTATTCCTATTGAGTGTAGGGTTTGAGGGCCGCCAATGGAACGCCCCACAGCGAGGAATCAGAGATTCCCGCAAATCCCTCAACCAGGAAGACGGATTCGGGCCGCAAAAGTTACTCCCAAACCCGAAAAACCACCCCGTTCAGCTCTAAGCCTCGAAGCGCACGAAGTCCCGCAGCTGCTTGTAGCGCTGCTCCAGGTGATCCCGAGCTGCGGTTTCCAGGCCATCGGTGGAAAAGTGCTCCACGGTCATGGAGGCGGCCACCGTGCCGAAGGCCATCGCTCGGCGCAGGTTTTCGGGGGTGAACTCCCCCATTTCGGCCAGTGAGCCAAGGAAGCCGCCGGCAAACGAATCGCCAGCGCCGGTTGGATCGACCACCTTATCGGTAGGAAATGCAGGCAGCGCGAAGTGGAAGTTGCGCCCAAACAGAAAGGCGCCGTGCTCGCCCTTTTTAATAACAACCACTTCCGGGCCCATTTCCAGCAGCGCATTTCCGGCTTGGATTAAATTCGATTTGCCGGTTAGTGATCGCGCCTCAACGTCGTTCAGAACCAAGCCATCGAGTCGGCCAAGCAACTTCAACAGGTTGTCGTGCTGAATGTCGATCCACAGGTTCATGGTGTCGGCGAACACCTTGCCACCATTCAGCTCGTCGAGCATTTGCAGCTGCGTGTCTGGGCCCATGTTGGCGAGGAAGACATATTCGGCCCCTTTGTAGGCGTCGGGCACGGTTGGCGGTTCGGCCAGCACGTTGAGCTCGGTGACCAAGGTTTCGGCCTCGTTCATGTCGCCTTCGTAGCGACCTGCCCAACGGAAGGTTTGCTGATCCTCGTAGACCTGGATGCCACTACAGTCTGCACCGCGTCGCTCCAGCGTTTCCAAAGCTTTGTCCGGGAAGTCGGCGCCGACGTTGCCAGCTAAGCGAACCTGAGTAAACAACGAGGCAGCAAGGGAAAAGTAAACCGCCGATCCACCGAGCACTTCTTCTCGGCGACCAAAAGGCGTTTCAACTGTGTCCAGACCGAAGGAACCTACGACGACTAAGCTCATTTCTTTGAAATCAGGTGGACCTCGCGCTTGCGTTGACTGGAGCTAACCCAGACCAATCCGCCGATCAGGCCGAAGCCCAATTGGGTGGTCAAGCGGAAGAGGATGGAGACGGCGACGCCGAGGGTAAAGGTCGAACCGAACAGTTCGAAGGAGGTGCCGTACAACCATTCCCCCACTCCCCATCCGGCCGGAGCCACGGGGATTGCGGAGATGGTCTGAACGACGGGGAAGATGACAAAATTATCTTCCAAACGAATCGCTGCGCCTAGAGCCACACCGATTGCCCAAAACGACAGCACACCGCAAATCTGCAGTGGAATCGACATCAAATAGGCTTTGACCAGGCCGCCGAGGTTGTTGCGATAGACGGAAAGGGCGCCGTCGATTTTAGTCAGGGTGCTTCCACCGGGAAGTTTACTTAGCCAGCGTTCAATGCCGAGGAATTCACGGACCCGACGCGAGAGATAGGCAGTTCCACCGAGAACGGCCGCGGCGAGAACTAAGAAGACGCCTTGGCCGAGGACGTTGGGATATGGCGAGGCTTCGGGGCTGACAAACAAGCCCCAGGCGAGGACTAACGCGGCCAGGGTAAGTAAGGCAATCAAGCCAATCACTCGATCGACAATTACCGAGAGGGCGGCCCTCCAGCGCTCGCTCTCTAGTCCGCGGGTGATCAATGCGCCGCGGACCACGTCGCCCCCGGTCACGCCTGGCATGACGTTGTTGAAAAAGTAGCCGACGAAACAGAGACGTAGGGCATTGGCCGCTGTGGTTTGGATGCCAGCGGCTTGCAGTAGGATGCGCCAGCGGAAAGCGGCGAGTATCAGCAAGACTCCCCACAAGGCAGCCCCTGCCAGGAACCAGCCGAATTGAATGCCGCTAAGGATGGTCAGGAAGCCCGGGTGGATTTCCCAGCCATCCTCCAATGCAGGCTGAAGCTGTTCTGCGTTGAGGCGAGCATAAGAATCGGCGCCCGGAACGACTGCGCCAATTGGAATTTCAAGGAATTCGAACTCCCAGTTTTCGGTGCTCCAGTCGCCATGGAGTTGGCCAAAAACTTCGAGCCGCAAACTGTCGTCTTCAGGTTTTGGACCCAGGATCCGATCTTGCAGCTCAACCTGGGTAATCACAAAGACTGCCAGCAGCGCTGCCAGTGCTACTTTTAGAAATTTGATCCCAATCTGTTTCACAGACTCGCCGGTGTGTTTGTAAGGGCGTATGCGGCCAACATGTTGTACCTCTTTCGGCAATTCTCGGCGACGTCGGGATCAGAATCTTGGCTGCCGACTTCGAGTAGGTACAGGACGTTGCGCAAGGCGAAGGCGAGTGCGCGAGGATAGGACTCTTCGGCGAGTGGACGATGGCCCAAGCGGCGGCCGATGCCGGTCATAGTCCGCACTGCCGCCAGTGGAGTTGGCGGCTGCAGGGTGATCAGATGTTCAAGTGCAGCCAGTCTTTCCTGAGCGTCTCCGGCTTCGTCGGCAGCGAGGAATGCCGTGGTCGCGCGGGCGTAGCGCTCGGCGTCGGCGGCGTCGGCGTGCGGAAGTTGAATGCTGTTGCGCTCAATCCAGTGGCCAGCGAAGGAAGACAGGATGGCAGCGGCTTGGATGCGGGCTGGCGCGTGGTCGTCGTGTAGCAGTTCGATTGCCAGCCAAGACGATGCTTCGATGACCAAGCCAGGATCTTCCCGCGGAGCAGTGGCGATGGACTTGAGGATCGCGTGTTCCAGCTCCTGATGGTCATGCACTGGGTAACGCCCGGGACCACCATTCGTAGAGGGCTTGAGCGCCAGGTAGACGTCGGGGGAAACCGAAAGGAAGGCCGGAGAGCGCGGTTCCCAGGTGGTTGGATCGTGGATCGCGGCCAGATCCTCGATGCCGCGACGAGACGGTGCTGTGCACGATCCCAGCGTGGTTGCGAGGATCAGCAGGCCGAGGGCAAGGAGGAATGTACGCCCGATCATGGTCGGGGCAGAGGATACGGGAAAAGTGGGCCCGGTTCTAGTCGTGACCGTAAGACTCGGGCGCAAATCCAAATCCTAGGAAGTAGGGCTTTTCGCCTTCTTCCGGAACATGCTGAAGTTCGGCTAGCTCCTGCCAGACTTCTTCGAGCTTGGATCGCACTTTTTGGCGGCCCCCCTCGTCTAAGAATAGGGTGAGAAAACCAGAGAGGGATCGGGGATTGCCATCCTCTGGCGGAGCCTCCCCCATGGCCGTTTCTAGCCGACAAGAAAGCCGTCGCAGGCCGGTCATCGCCACTGAGGTTGAGATTTCACGCCACTTTTCGTCTCGAAATTGGTCCGGGACGACGTCTTCCGCTTCGGCTTGGTAGCTGACCGAGGTGCCGTTTTCGCGTGTTTTGGTCAACAGCCCGCACTTTTCCAGCAGGCGCAAATGGTAGTACAAAGCGTGCCGCTCCAGCCCCATGTGCTTTTGCAGGGTATGCGGCGCGACGGGCTGAAGCAGGGTCACCAAATGCAAGATTGTCTGACGAATTGGGGACGCCAATGCCTTCAACTGTTCAAGGGATTGGAGGTGGGACGAATTTGGGGCCATTGCAAACCGGCAATGTTTGGGGCTACCGGGGTGAACGACGAGTGTAGCGGTTGACCGCCATATTGAAAATGAGAATCCTTCTCGAAAGCGTTCGATTGCATGTTCCGTCCAGTCTAGATCCCTTGGATATACTCATTCTTATGCGTATCCCCTTTTTATGGCTGGGCCTCTTGGCCTCCTATTCAGTCTCGTCCCCCGCCCTCGGTCAAGCGGACAATCCCAAAGCCCCTAAAGTCGTCGCCGCTCTCTCTAATTTTGGCGTATTCAATGGCCAAAGCGGCATCGTGGCTTCGAATGAGCCCGGGTTGAACGAATTTTTCGCCTCTTGCATCACTGATTCGGCGTTTTAGTACGCGCATCGCTACGAACCGCAATCGGGGACTTATGTGCAGACCTTTGCCAGCCCGCTTTACAACTCTGAAATCCGTTTCCTAGACCTAGTCGACCTGCACGCGAGCCCTGGAGAAGAGCTTATGGTCCTGCAGGACAACGGGCTGCTTTCGCTGTATCAGCAATCGAGCAAGGTTGAGTTGGCCACCATCGACCTCGACCTCGCTGGGATCACGGCCTATGCCCAAGCCGACATTGACCAAGACGGTGTCACCGAGTTTGCGGTCGTCGCCAATACCGGCCTTCACTTGTTCGAGGCCGACGGCAACCAGCTCGCCCACTACCCCGATTTGTTCGGGGAAGACTTAGTCATTGGCCAAATGGATGGCGACCCCAGCTTGGAACTTGCGGTCACCGATGGCTCTGTTTTGGATCTGGAGAGTGGAATCGTTCAATGCACTTGGCATCAAGGTTTTGGCATCGATATGGAACTTGGCGATTGGGACGGCGATGGCGTCGAAGAAATGGTCGTGGCCGAAGGTTGGGATTGGATTTGGGCGTTTGACACGGAAACTTGCACCCAGTTATGGGGAATGCCCATCTTCGATACGGATGTCATTAAGATTGCCGATCCGGATCAAGATGGTGTCGAGGAATTAATCGTCGGTGAAGGCCAGCATGGCGACATTCTTGCCTTTGATTTGTCGACTCAAGCTTTGCTCTGGGTAATTGATAACCCTGGCAGCGATTGCAACGCAATGATGGTGTCCGACGTCAATCAGGATGGCGTCAATGAAATCGTTTGGGCAACAAACGCCAAGCCCGGCTTGATGGTGGGTGATTTCGTCACTCAATCCGTGAGCTGGGAAGCCAATGATTTTGAGGGAAGAATGCTCGGCCCTCTAATCGGTGATGTTGATGGCGATGGCATCGATGAAATCGTTAGTACCTCCACTCGTTCTTATCAACATCGTAAAGGGAAAATTGTGGTTTGGAACCCCGACACCCTGACAACGAGCATTTCCGAAGAATCCCGTTGGATGGACAGAACTGCCGGGATTAATCTCTTCGACATTGATCGTGACAGCGATATGGAAATTGTGATTGGTGGAAATGATTCAAGGTATGGAGGTGTAATTGAAATTTTCGACTACACATCAAGCGGTGATTTCATTCCAATTTGGCGCAACAACAACGGTCCTGCCCATGTGTATTTCTATTGCGTTGAAGTGATTGATCTAGATCAAGACGGCACCTTAGAAGTGGTTGGCGCTGGCACCGTTGGGACTGGTTCTGATCGAAGCCGCGTGTATGTGTACGACTACGCAAGCGGCGACGAGGAGTGGCGCAGCCAAAAAGTCAACAACGCACTGCATGATTGGATTTCTAAGATGGAGATCTACGATTTCGACGGCGACGGTGAACTCGAAATCGCTGCCATGATGGACTTGGACGACGTCTTTATCTTCGGCATTGACTCCACTTTGGAGCACATGATTGATGGCAGATTTACCACGATGGGCGCCGCCCCTTACGTGCCTGGATTGCGTCGGCCTCTTTTGCTCGGTGACAAGTGGGGCGACGTCTACGCCTACCAATGGAACGGCTTCGGCTATCAATCCATTGCCGACCTTCCCTTGGCCTCTGAACGCATCGACGGCTTCACTCTGCTCGGTGGGTCACGAATCGTGGCATCGATCGTCGGCACCCTCAACTTGTATGACTACAAGGACAACGAGTTCGAGTTTGAGAGCAAAGCCTACGGCGAATTCTTCGGCAGTTCCGTGGTGCCTTTGGCAAACGGCGATTTCGTCACCGCTGGCGAACATGGTCTGTTCATCTTCGGCAAGCGCTAGGCTCAAAAAGCTACCACCCCGCCTGAGATCTGCTGGAGGGGTGGTGGAGGCGGCGGGAATCGAACCCGCGTCCTGCGAAGGCCTAATCAGGGCGTCTACGTGCGTAGTTTCGGATCAAATCTTATTGCAAGCCAGGCTCCGAGACAGGCGCGGCAGGCAACCAGCCCATTAAATTTCGTCTTGTGCCCCCGGGCCAGGAACACGCAACTAAGCCCGCGATCATTCACCCATTAGCCCCAGCGGGCGAAGAACTATTGGGTGCGCTGCTTAGGCAGCTAGTGCGTAATTGTTATCGGCAGTTAATGCCTTGCGAAGGGTTTAACGAGGCCATCTCCGCAACCTCGGCACGCCACCAAAACCAGGAAAGCTTCCAGTCGAAACCGATCGCCCCCACTTTAAGTCGTCAGAATTATATCATACAGGGGTTCATGCGCATCATCACAATCATCCTTTGCCTGGGTTTGGTGGCCGGTTTCTTCGGCTGGCAGTACCAACAGAGCGCCGCCAACGACAGTGCCCTGGCAACGCTCACCCAAAACGATCAGGCTGTCCAGCTTGAAGTTTCGGGCATGACCTGAGGCGTTTCCTGTGTCCGCCGTGTGCGGAACACCCTGCTCGCTTTGGACGGCGTCGACGAGGTCGCTGTCGACTTTGACGCCAAGACCGCTTATTTGACCTCTGCCGACGGCAAGGTGGTGGATGCGGATGCTGCAATCAAGGCTCTGGCTGCCGAACAATATCAAGCCACCCTCAAAGCCAGCCCTTAGCCGCAACGGCTGGTGTCGACCAGGACCAGGAATCGACATTCTTGATCTTGGTTTGCGTTGCGGTACTCGATTCGGTGTACGCCATAGCCGACGCTCTCCCCCGCCTTCAGGCTTTGGCAGCCGCCGTCCAATTTGAGTTCGAGGTCCCCGTTCAGCACAACCACGGATTCCGTGGTCCCGGCGCGGTTGGGCCGCATTTCGCCAGCACTGGCGCCGCCGTCGAGGGTGTAAATCACCACCTCCATGGCGCCATGAAGCAGGTTGTTGGGGTGGCTTTCGCGGCGCACTCCTGAGGGGAAGTCGTGAAAAAGAGATGGACTGGTTGAATCCTCTCCTAGCAGATCGGAAATCGAAATCTCGAGCGCCTGCGCGATCTGATAGGCCAGCTTGACCGTCGGGTTTTTGCTGCCGCGCTCGATCTCGGACAACATTCCCTGAGAGACGCCGCTGCGTTCGCTGAGTTTGCGCAAGCTGAGGCCGCGGGAGCTGCGCAATTGGCGGAGGCGTTCGGCGAGGTCGGTGTTCATGGTTGGGGCCAGAGAGCTGGCGGGAAAATACGCTTTAGTGTTGAAATCGGCTGGTTTGCGCTCAAATTGTACCAGAAAATTCGCTATAGTGAATAAATGCCGATGCGTCTTGCCATGTGGTCGGGCCCGCGCAACGTCTCCACCGCGTTGATGCGTGCCTTCGATTCCCGCCCCGATAGTGTGGTTTGTGATGAGCCGCTTTATGGCTATTACCTCGCCACCACCGGCCTGCGCCACCCGATTGCAAAGGAGGTGGTTGCATCGATGACCACCGATTGGCCGACCCTCACCAAGCAGCTCTCCGGCCCCATTCCGGGCGGCCAGCCGCTTTGGTATCAGAAGCATATGGCCCATCACCTGCTCGACGAAATCCCGCGTGATTGGCTGACCAACCTGACCAATGTATTTTTGATCCGCGAGCCACGGGCGATGTTGGTTTCGTTGTTGAAGGTCCTGGACGAGGTCGAAATGGCCGACACCGGATTGCCGCAACAAGTCGAGTTGTTCCGCTGGGAAGCCGAGCGAACGGGCAAG
>CAZMDZ010000174.1:0-8211 GCA_964565175.1 uncultured Planctomycetales bacterium | reverse complement strand
ATGCGTGTCTTTGACGGCATGAGCGGGAAAGAGGTTGCGGCGTCCGTTGGCATCAGCGAGCCCACCGTCAGCCGACGGTTGTCCAAGGTGCGCGAGGTTTTGCGCCAGCACCTAGAAGAGATCATCGGCACCTTTTCGTTCACTGCGGAAGAACTTGAGGAGGCCTCCCGAAACGGGCTCGAGTTAAATCCCAAGAAAGCCGCTGACACCCTCTTTGACGAGGCACTGGCAGAGGTTTACCACGCGCAGGTAGATAGTACGCCGGGGCCTAGCACGCTAGAACATCGGTGAGCGCACTCTCCCTACCAATCGTTGCAATTCTCGGAACCCTGGCCGCCGCGGCCTTGGCCCTCTACGCCGCCTTCCATTTGCTAGGACTCGTTTTCTGGCTGGTCGGCGGCGCCATCGTTTTCGCCTTTCAACAGGTGCGCGATGCGTTGCAGTTGGTAGTCCGGATCCTTGCGACACTGATCACCCTTCCTCGCATTCTGATTGCCGTCATTCTCGGGCGTTGGTCAGCAGCGCGTCACCACGGCGACGCTTTCGAGCTCAACTTACTGCGCAGCTTCCGCCTGTTTTATCAGCTAGCGATTGGCAACCTGTGGGAAGTATTCGTCTCGAGGCCAAGGAACCAAGCCAAGGGTGGCAAGTTGGTCACTGCCGAAATCGCAGTAGTCACGGATGAGGAAGATCCACAAATGTCTTACGCCCAAGCCTCGCGCAAAAAAGCGCGGGCAGCTTATCGAGCGAAGCGAGAGAAATTGAAAGAAGAGAAAGCCTTGCTGAAGGGGGAAACGGCGGCACGGAAAGCGGCCAAAGCCAAGCCTTCTCTCCACACGCCAGGACCAGACAAACCAAAGCGTGGCCAAGGCTTCGATGGCTACAAGGTGGTTGGCAGTCTTCCGAGCGGAGGCTCCGGTGCCAAGTTGTATGTCGCCGACCCAACCAGTGAAAAACGGGCGGCACTTTCGCGCAATGGCAAACAGGTGGCCGAACAAGTGGTCATCAAATGCTTCACCCTAGACAAAGGGTCAAACCTGTCACAGATCGTGCGCGAAAGCCGCGCTCTGGAATCGGCCAAGCAAATGGGCATGGTCTATGAGCATGGGTTGGATGAACGGCGCTACTTCTACGTGATGCCGTACGTCGCGGGTGAAAACTTGAGCCGGGTTTCCGAGCGCATGCACGCGATGGCGGGCGACAAGGGTTTAGGTGGCAAGCAGATTAAGCAGGCCTTGAGTTACGTCGGCGACTTGCTGGCGGCGTTGCAACAGTTCCACGAAGGTGGGCTTTGGCACAAGGACATTAAGCCGGATAACGTCGTCATTCGCAATGGACGCGCGCATTTGGTTGATTTGGGCTTGGTAACGCCGTTGACTTCGGCGATGACGCTGACCACGCACGGTACCGAGTACTTCCGCGATCCGGAGCTCGTTCGCCAGGCACTGAAAGGAGCCAAAGTTCAAGACGTCGACGGCGCTCGTTTTGATTTGTATGGTTCGGGTGCGGTGCTTTATTCGTTGATCGAGGACTCGTTTCCAGCCCACGGCAGCTTGAGCTCGATTAGTAAAAATTGCCCCGACTCCGTGCAATGGGTCATTCGCCGGGCGATGGCTGATTTGAACAGCCGCTACAACACAGCCGCCGAAATGCTAGCGGATGTACGCACGATTCAAGCGTCGGCCGATCCGTTTGCAGTCAAGCCAGCCGCACTGCCCTCGATGGGCGGTCAAGCTATTGAACCCGACATCATGACACCACCGCCAGTGCCTCATGAAGACACCTCAACCTCGCCAAACCCAACTCCTGCAGCCGACATCCCGGTGATCAATGCTCCAGGCCCGGCCTACAAGCCAGGTCCTGTCACCGCCGCCTACGCAGCTGATTCCGTTTCCAAGATGCCTCCGCCAGTTCCGGGTGCCGCGCGCATGCATGCACTGAATGCTGCTCAACAAGCCCGCATGGCCGCAAGGTCGGCGCGCCAGGCAGCTCGCGAGGCACGCCGCAAAGCTCAGGTTCACTTCTCTGCGCGGAAGCAAGAATTGCAGCGCCAGCGCGTGGAAGCGCGCCAGTGGAGCAAAAAGAAGCAAAAGCGTTTTGCCGCACACCCGAATCGTGGTGCCCTGCTGGGCCTCGGCGTGACTGCATTAATTGGCATTCTCGTCGCTGGGATCATTCAAACGGAACGCCACCAGAGCGAAATCCGGAGACACCAGATAGCTATGAAGGCACGCGCAATGCAGCAAGCCGAAGCAACGATTCAACGTGCTGAAGCCGACCGGGAACAAGCCAACCGAATCACTCGCTCGATGGCTCCGGTTTCGACGACCACCGTTTATGGGACGACCTCCCAGGTCACCCATATCGTCGAGAGTCAACCACCTACACCGGCAATTCCAAATTTCCGCTCGGTACACCGAGAAAGCAATCCGCAGGACACCGGGGCTACACAGCTGCCACTAGAGGTCAACGTAGATCGTGGCCAAGGCTACATCTTGGTTCTTGACGAGTTGAGCCGCCATGATGAAACCGAGGCAGCAAAGATGAAAGGGCTGCTCCAGCACCTGCAAGACCATAACTATGGCCTGCTTGGCGTCTTTGATAGTGACTTCCACCGCACCAGCGAAACCGAGATTGAATTGAGCGCTCAGGCCCGCCGCTCGCTGGGACTGTATGGTCCCGCCGACCAGCTTGCCCGCGAGCAAATCATGAGCTTCCTCGCTGAGCAGGGCCAAATCGACGCGGTCCTCTGGTGTGGCAAAGTGGGCGACAACCTAGTGGATTCAGCCTTCTTGTTCAGTCAGGCGGACTTCGATAGCGAGGAAATCTTCACCCTGCTGCAGGGCGCAGAATAGACTAGGGGCGTGCCTCTCGCCCAAACAGTCCTTACTCTAGAAAGCTCCCTGTCACCTGAAGCGGCTGCCGAAAAGATACTCGCCGCAACTATTGAAGAGAAATTCGGCGTCATGGGTGACATCGACATCCACGCAACTCTCAACAGCAAAGGCTTTGATTTTAAGCACCCGGTGCGAGTCCTCGAGATCTGCTCGCCACCTCACGCCAACGAAGTGCTGAACAACCTGCTCGAGATTTCGACGGCTTTGCCCTGCCGCATTTCAGTCTTCCAACGAGACGGCAAAACTTGGGTATCGACGATCAAACCGACCGTCATGCTGGCCATGTTCGAATGTCCTCAACTTGCTGAAACCGCTCAAGAAGTGGAAGACGCAATGATCAAGATTATGAAGGCTGGCTGTTAATCTCGTGTCCGATACCCCTCCTCCATCGGACCGGCATTTAGAAGCAACACGCCATCTCCTGGAACAAGTGCGAGAGAGTGGCACCCATGCCGAACGCGGCTGGTTTGATTTGCTGCAGCGCTGTGAGTCGCGACTGCGAACCTTAATCCACTTGCGACTTCCGGCCTCGGTGCGGGCAACGGTAGACGAAGATGACCTGCTGCAAGAAGTTTGGATTGGTGCGGCGCACAAGATTCACGAGTTCGAATACCGCGGCACCGGCACCTTGCAGCGTTGGCTTGCATCGATCTTACGCAACAAGTTGATGCACGCAGGTCGCAAAGCCAAGCGTTTGCCCTTCCCCGAAACTTCCTTGGCACCGGTAGCCAATCCAGAGCAGAGTGGCTTGTTTGACGCACTGTCACGGAGTCAACCAGGGGTCTCTCACGACGCTCGCCAACGTGAGCTCGAAAACGAAGTGCGGGAGGTCTTAGAGGAGCTGCAACCCGAGCTTCGAGAAGCAGTCTTGCTGAAGGTTTATGAAGGCTTGAGCGGCAAAGAGTCTGCCGAGCAGCTGGGAATTACCGAGGGCGCTTTCTCGAAACGCTTCCATAAAGCGCTGGATAAGGTGTCGATCAAGATGAAGCAGCGCTCTTAGGCGAAGACTTCCACTGAGCCAAAAAAAACGGGGGCTGCCGCGAACGACAACCCCCTAACGGTTATTTGAATGCCCTTTCCCTACTACGGGAAGGTAATCGTGTACAAGTTGGTCTTCTGGCAGGTTGCCAGCTCAACAGCTTGCACGTGGGCAGTCAATCCAGAAGCTACCGCAGGAACCATCATGCTGAGTTCAGCATGACCGGTGCCGTCGGCAGTACCGGAGCCGAGTACGGTCGGCCAGTTAAGGTCAACCGTCAAACCAGCGCAGCCAGGTACGTTGAAGCTACCCGTCACCAAGGCGTAAGCGAAGGTGGTGTTCTGACCAGGAGTTCCGCCTTCGACCTCGATGGTGTTGACGGTGCCAGCCTGACCTGGAACGATTTGGGTTAGCTGGTAACCAGCGGAGTAAGGTTCGATGTTGAGATCGTCGACCAAGATGCCGTCGCCGTTACCGACTTCGACATTGTCGGTCTGAGCGATCAGCAGGTAGAACTCACCGGAGACGTCAACCGAAGTCGAGTCCAAGGCGACACCCGTGATGTGGGTCCAAGTTGCAGTCGGCAGGTTGAACCAGCCACTGCCTACGCGTTCCCAGTTAATCGCATCTGTCGAGACGAATACGCCATCGTCGTCATCCTGCTCTTCACCGAAGTTGTAGACCATGAAGTCCAACTCGTAGTTGCTGGAGCCACCGCCGTCTAGGCCAATGACCAAGCCGTTAGCTACCGCGTAAGTACCAGCAAATCCCGGCGCAGCACCCATTTCTAGGTCGTAGGAGCCAGAGTAGGCGCCGATGCCCGAGCTACCACCGGTGCAAGGACCGTTCTGGCCAATGTTGCACCAAGCGTTTGGATCGTCGGTGCGCAGCAGGCCGTGCAATTGGTTAATGCCGAAGTGACTTGGAGGCGAGCCCGCGTGACCGTCGAGGTTATCGGTGTAGTTACTACCGATGGCAACGAAAGTGGAGGGCAAGTTCGGGTATGGAGGCGGTGGAGGCGGAGGCAGGTCAGTCGGGTCGATCGCTTGCACGATGCCGTTTCCTGGTCCAGGGCCATCGTTGTACTGCGAACCACCGAGGGCACAGTCGTCGATTCCATCGCCATTCATGTCGCCGGTAATGGCAACTGCGAAGCCAAGCAGGTCATCGCCAGCCAATCCGAATGCAGTCCAGATTACGGAACCATCGGCGCCAGAGAAAGCGCGTGCGGCACCCGAGTTATCACCGTTGGTGTCGTCGTGACGAATGCCGACCAGTAGGTCGTCCAAACCGTCACCATCCATGTCTCCACCCCCACTGACGGACATGCCAAACAGATCATCTGCGGCGTCGCCATAGAAAGTGTGCAAAGTGGAACCGTCTGCGCCAGAGTAAACCCGAGCCATTCCCGAGTTCGAGCCGTTGGTGTCGTTGTGGTGGGCACCAGCAATGATGTCAGGTACACCATCTCCGTTCACGTCACCAGCACCATCAACATCGATGCCAAGCTTGTCGCCCTGTGCGTCGCCGTCCCAGCTCATCAGCAACGAACCGTTGGCGCCAGAGTAAAGCAGCACCTGGCCGGACTTGCTCAGGCCATTCGGATCCTTGCCGTAAGAGCCGATCAGAATGTCGTCGTGGCCGTCAAGGTTGACATCGCCAACGCCTGAAATCGAGCAACCGAACCAATCGGAGTTCGCGGACCCGGTGAGGTGGTAAAGCACCGAACCATCGACACCCGAGTAAACCTCGACGTAACCAATACCCGGACCCGGGAACATCGAATCGAAGTCGTATTGAATGCCGGTGATGGCGTAGTCGTTGTTGACATCACCCATTCCGGCGACGTCGTAACCAAAGAAGTCTTTGGTTGCCAGGCCATCGTGAGTGCGAATCAGGCCCCAGTTGTAACCGGAGATGATGGTCACACGCCCACTACCAGCGCCACCAAAGTCGGCGCGGTAGCCGGCAATCATGATGTCCGGATAGGTGTCACCGTTGACGTCGCCAGCACCACTTACGGCAAAACCAAGATTGTCTTGGCCAGCCCAGCCGTTCCATTCGCGAAGGATGGTGCCCGTATCGCCGTTGTAGAGGCGAACCAAGCCAGAATCGTTGCCATTGGTATCTTCTAGCGGGGCACCAACAAGCAGGTCGTCAATTCCGTCTTTGTTGACGTCTCCGACTTCGGAAACTGCCCGGCCAAGGCCGTCGTAACGAGCATCACCAAACCATTGGTGGATGACGCCCTGAGCGGGAAGGGATGCCGCGAAGCCAAAACTGAACAAGCCGGCCACAGCGAGGGGGTAGCGTAATTTCATGGTCGAAGGGGAGAGGGACCGAGAAAGCACGCAGAGCCTAGGCACGCCGGGGCTTTGCGAGCTATTAGGGGGAGACTTCCATCATGCCATTTCTAAGCGGCAATGGGGCAAAAAATAGGATTCTGGGGTATGCGATCGCCCTAGCTGACTGTGAAAAAAGTCTTTGCGTGCCCGCTCAGGGAATCCAAAGGGAAGAATCACCGTAGGAGTAGAAACGGTACTGCTGCTGAATCGCCTCGCGGTAGACCTGATGGACCCGTTTTAAACCGGTCTCTCCCTCCGCCACGCTCATTTCCGCAAAAGCGGCAACCAAGCCCAACAAAGTGCTTTTCGGAGTGTGGAAATTGGTCAAAAGAGCGTCAACCCAACGAAAGCGGTGCCCTGGGAGTAAAAAAACGTCGGTTTCCCCCACTGCTGCGCTGGCTTCTTCAGGCAGAGACTCCAGCAGCCGACAAGCGGTTGTGCCGACGGCAATCACGCGCCGCCCTTCCCTTTTGGCGGCTTGCAGTTCGGTCGCCGCTTGCTCATCCAGCACAAAACTCTCGGCGTGCATGTTGTGCTGCTCCACCTGCTCCGTCTCCACCGGCAAAAAAGTGCCCGCCCCAACGTGGAGCGTTATCTCGGTGCGACGCACTCCTATTCGATCCAATTCGCCCAGGACTTCGGACGAGAAATGCAAACTAGCGGTCGGCGCGGCGACGGATCCTGGCTCTTGCGCCCAAATCGTTTGATAGCGACGACGATCTTGGGCGGAGTCTTCTGCTTCCCCAAGCTCCCGACGCAGACGGCGGATATAGGGCGGCAAAGGGGTCGAGCCGTGGCGCTCGAGGAGCTGTTGCCAGGTGGATTGGCTGAGGTTTTCGATCAGCCATTTGCCACCGCCTAATTTGGTGTGGAGGCGGAGATGGGTGGCTGTCGAACTCGCGGCAGAGCCTTCCTTGGAATGGCCATCGGTACTGGCGCTGGCATCGGCATCGGCATCGGCATGGTCCTCGAAGAACAACTCCACGCCAGGGCGCAATCGACCGCCAGACAACATGCACAATCCGAGGCCGTCGGCATTGGTTTGGAGCCACAACCCTTCCACTGCCCCACCGGTGGGTTTGCGGCAAACCATCCGCGCAGGCACCACCCGCGAATTGTTCAACACCAACAAGTCTCCCGGCCGCAACCACTGCGGCAACTCGGAAAATTGGGCGTGCTCGGTGCGATTGGCCGCGCACTGGTGAACCAGCAAGCGAGATTGGTGACGCTGATCCGGTGGACGTCGGGCGATTAGCCGTTCCGGCAGCTCAAAATCAAGTTCACTGAGGTGCATCGCACGCCCATTTGCGCAGGCGCTCCATCTGGCGATGGAAGTCGTGATCTTTGACCCCGAGCGGGTCTTTGAAGAAAGAGGCCGCCGCTTTGCATTGGCCGCCTTCGCCACGCTCTTGAGCGAGGAAAGCGATGCGCGCCAAGTCGAGCACCAATGGCGCAGCCAAAGCGGAATCGCTGGCTTGCCAGGTGAACTGCAGTTGCATCTTGGCGCCAAGGAAACCTTCGAAGTGAACGAAGTCCATCGCCGTCTTCAAGTCGTGCAAACTCGGTACAAATTCGATCGAAACGCCTGAATGCACGCGATCGCTGTCCAAAATCGAATGGATGACGTTGCTCTTATTCGCCAGTTTTGCAGCTTTGCGCTCGGGCTCGGCCAATGCCGCGCCATCGCGATTGCCCAGCATGTTGTAACCCTCCCAGGCCATCACATTGAGGCCTCGGTCACGGAACATCGGCGCTAGCGCGGTCTTGAGCAGAGTTTCGCCAGTCTTGCCGTCGTTGCCCAACACCGGCACGCCATTGCGCTGCGCAAATCCAGCAACCGCCGGCACCGAACCGCCGGGCGCCGGTGTGAAGTTGACGAAAGGCACGCCCTCGGCGATCGCCGCCAGCGCGTAAAGAACCGACCGCGAAAGATCGAGCGGGGCCGTCTTCAGCAACTCGATGGGGTCTGCGCTCTCATCCAACCATTCAT
>CAZMDZ010000173.1:0-8216 GCA_964565175.1 uncultured Planctomycetales bacterium | reverse complement strand
ATGCCGCATCCTCCTCAGCATCGAGCCGACCCCAGAGGTCCAATTCCCAGCTTAAATTCAAGCCCAGGTTGGCTTGAGTCGTGGTGATGGGCAGGACTTCCGGCGCTCCCGGAAACGGCAAACCGATCAAGTTGGTGCGACTGCGACCTGAGCCCAGCGATGCCGCCACCGACGGCATTTTTTGACCTGCCACCATTTGCGTTTGCAGCTCGAGTTGGCGTAATCGCGCTGCGGCCGCTTGAAGATCCAAGTTGTTCTCCAGCACATTGCCCACGACATGGTCCAGTTGTGGATTGCCAAAATCCTGCCACCAAGGCTGCAGTTGCCACTCGATCGAAGGCGCCGCCGCCGAGGGGCTGTTTTCACCATTCAGGTGCGGGTCGTGATCAGGACTCGCGGCACAAGACCATGAGCCAAAAACAACCAGAGCGACCGCCGAGCAGTGGGTCAAAAAGTTCTGGCGTGCGCAAAAAGGGTCGACGGCATGATTCGGGGAATAAGGCATTAATGATCCTTTGTTGGACCTGGTGACGAACTCGGCATTTGGAAACCGTTGGAGCAGAACGCAACCAGTTCGTCGATTAAAAATTGTGGGTCATCCAATTGAATGCGACCGTCGGTCAAAGCCGCCGCCAGTAGGTGGCCGTCGGCCATGGCGTGCACCATTGCGCCCTTCATGAACATGCCGCGGGCGAAAATTTGTTCTTCGCTGAGGTGGGGTAGGCAGCGGTGCAGCGCAGCCAAAAAGCGGTTGGCCATCGGCCGGAAAACGCTGACCACAACTTCGACGATCTCGGGCGTGGGCTCCTGGTGCAAGCGTGCGAGCAAGTTGGGCATTTGCCGACCGCGCGCCATGAAGTGTTCGATCGGTGCGGTGAAGAAAATGCGCAGTAACTTATCCAGGGGCACCGCGTCCGGACCGGCATCGGCTTCTGCTTGCGCGAGTTGTTGCATGCGCAGCTCGTTGAGCGGGCCGATGTGGCGTTCAATCAACGCGCGGATCAGGCCAGCTTTGGAGCCGAAGTGGTAATTCACCGCCGCGAGGTTGGCTTTGGCCAAGTCGGTGATCTCTCGGACCGAGATCCCTTGGAAGCCGCGCTCAGAGAAGAGCTGCTCGGCGGCGTCGAGTAAACGGGCTTGGGTTGTGGAGGAATTCACTGGAACGTATGTATAAAACAAACGTTTGAATCCAGCAAGGGCCATTTTGATGGCAGTAGGCGAAAAACCCGTTAAAACGCCCTTTAACCGGGCCTTTTTAGCTCATTCTCGAGGAAATAAATCATGATGTATTCCTCGGCGGTTCGGCGTGGACCTGGTTCGTCGCGCATCCGTCGCGCAGTCGCCTGCAGGTGTCGCTCCCGGAAAAACCGGTAGGCTTTGACCCCTCCGTGGGACTGTTCCGGGCGCAACGGCTGAATGCCCAGCGCTTCTTCGGCCTCCTCTTGACTGAGCGAAGAGCGACCTTTTTGTTCCATAAAGTGCTCCAGCGAGCGAATCTGCTCGGTGCGCACGCCAATCAAAAATTCCCGGAAGGCCAGCCCCTCATCTTCGGTCGGATTGGGCCGGGCGAAGTATTCGACAAATTCCGGATCGCAACCAGCCTGCAACAAGCGCATCATCTCGGAAACTCCGAGCAGCGTGCCCAAGCTGACGCGAATTCGTCGGCGTGCTGTCCACGTTGCCTGCAGCAGTGGCGAGAAGTCACGCACCGTCCAGTGCAGGTAGTTCTCCCACATATTGACCAGTTTTTCGACCGCCAGGGTGCGCAGTTCATAACTGTTGTGCTCATCGCGACTAATCGAACCGAGCAGTTCTTCGGCGAGCAAGGTATAAACGCATCCGTGCAGCCAATCGTCGATTCGCTTTTGTAAATCGGCCACTCGATCCGGGTCGCCCGCGCCCAATTCGCGACTGATGAAGCGGGCCAAGCGCCAGAAGTTCAATTCGGCGTGGACCAAGGTGCGGCCAACCAACGCCCGCGTCGGGATGAACATTTCATAGTTCGTTTCGTTGGCTTGGACCATGTGATTGACCATGGTCGACAAGTCTCGTTCGCGTGAGCCAAGCGTGCTTTCCGTGAATACGCCAGGGAAAGTCTCGAGCGCTTCGGCAACCTTTTCCACCCGCTCGATATTGTTCACCAAGAACAAGCGCAATTGAAGAATCGTCTCTTCGTCGGTCGAGCTGATTTCTTCCCACAGATCGCGGATGGTTTGCCGCTCCGGTTCGGTGAACGAACCGATGGGGCCGAAGCGAAGTTGCAGGGAGGCCATTCGCGTGGAGAGGGAAGGGTTGCTTGGCGACCAGTAGGCGTTGGAGAGTTAGGTGCTGTAGAGGCGGTCGCCAGCGTCGCCCAGTCCAGGCAGGATATATCCTTTGGAGTTCAATTTCTCATCCAAAACGCAAAGATGTAGGTCAACGTCTGGATGAGCCGTGCGCAAGGCTTCAACGCCTTCCGGTGCGCCAAGGATGGCAAGGAACTTGATTCGCTTGGGACCCCACTCTTTGACCTGGTCCAGCGCGGCCACCGCCGAGCCGCCCGTCGCGAGCATCGGGTCGATGACCAAGCACAGGTCCTCGCATTCGCCTTCCGGCGATTTGGAGTAGTAGGAGACCGGCTCAAGCGTCTCTTCGTTGCGGTAAAAACCGAGGTGACGAACCGCCGCGCGCGGCAACAGCGCAGCCAGTCCGTCGACCATGCCAAGCCCTGCACGCAGGATTGGCACTAAGGCGACGCTTTCCGTCAAACGTTGACCAGGAAAGGTCTGCAATGGCGTCTGTACTTCAGAGGGGCCGGTAAGAAGGTCAGCAGTCGCTTCAACTCCCAACAGTAAAGACAGCTCATATATGAGTTTACGGAAGATCTCTGGGGGAGTATCCTGGGCTCGCAGCAGTGCGAGCTTGTCCTGGACAACCGGGTGATGGGATACGGACAACTGGGCCATTTGCGGAGCATACCCCCTCAGCTTGTGAACATGGAAGAGGAGACACCAAAGAAGTCGCCGTTTGATTGGGTCGCGGTTTACCAGGATTCGCGCTACGTGTTTTCCTGCGATGGCCGAGATTACGACCTTGCCCTGAATGGGGATGAACCGCCCTTGGCTGAATTGGAGCACACGGTGACCTTGATCACCGCTTGGAACCCTAATTCGGAAGAGCGGCCAACAGACTGGAACGATGCCGCCAACAAACGCCTGCGCCAATCGCTGACCGAAGCCGGTTTCGATTTCGAAAGTGCCTGGGGAGCCTCCCTGCCCGACGTCACCCCCGAGTGGAAGGAGAGCGGATTTGTGGTTTTTGGCTGGACCCGGGAAGAAGCTGCCCGGTGGGGGCACTCCTGGGCGCAGCGGGCAGTGGTTTTTCTGGATGCTGATGCTACCGAGTTGATTTTCTGCCGCGACGAAAAGGTGATCCCCTGCAAGCTGCGGCGCTTGCAGGCGCAGCAGTAAGATTGGTGGCATGACCGCTGCGTTCCAGCCAGCAACCCATGCCGCCGGCGTCGCCCGGTATAGTGTGGACCGGGTTGCCATTGATCATCGAGCCGCTTCTTTCACCAAGCGCTCGATCAAAAATGACGCCAAGCGCCAGGGATTGGAAATGGTTGTGTCGATGACCGACCTGACCACCTTGGAGGGCAAGGACTCGCCGCAGACGGTGCGCGCGCTGTGTCGCAAAGCACTGCGCCCGGCAGTAGGGGTCGATGGCATTCCGCAGGTGGCTGCGGTTTGCGTTTACCCGGCATTTGTTGCGCTGGCTAAGGAGTGCGTTGGCGATAGCGGCGTGCAAGTCGCGAGTGTGGCAACGGCGTTTCCAAGTGGCCAATCGCCGCTGCCGCTGCGTTTGGAAGAAGTGCGCCAAGTGGTCGCCGATGGCGCCGACGAGGTCGACATGGTGATTTCCCGTGGTGCATTTTTGGCCGGTGAACATCAGCGAGTATTTGATGAGATCGCTGCGGTCAAAGAGGCCTGCGGTCCGGCTCACTTGAAGGTGATTTTGGAGACCGGCGAGTTGGAAACTTACGACAACGTGCGCTGGGCCAGTGATCTGGCCATTCACGCTGGCGCCGACTTCATCAAAACGAGTACCGGCAAGGTTTCACCGGCGGCGACGATGGGGGTGACTTTGGTCATGTTGGAAGCCATCCGCGATCATTCTCTGAAGAGTGGCCGCATCATCGGAATGAAGCCAGCTGGCGGCATTCGCACGGCCAAAGAAGCATTGCACTATTTGGTCATGGTGCAAGAAACCTTAGGCGATACCTGGCTCAGCCCTCAGTGGTTCCGTTTTGGTGCCTCGTCTTTGCTCGATGATGTTTTGCGCCAACTGCGCAAGCAGGAACTCGGTCCATACACCGCTCATTACGACGTCTACTAACGCGCTCATGTCTGCACCCTCAACCGATTCCTCAGCCACACCCGATTCGGCTGCTTTGAACTTTGGCGACAAGTGGCCGTTAGACGCGGCGCCGGAAACTACTCCGGTTTCAATTGCCAGTGAATACGGCTTGTTCGTCAACGGCGACTTCCGCGCGGCTCAATCCGAGCAGTCGATGGCGACGGTGAATCCAGCAACCGAACAGCCACTGGCTCAGTGCGCCGTTGCCGGGGCCGCCGATGTCGACGCGGCGGTGACTGCTGCGCGTCAAGCTTTGCCTGGGTGGAGCGCCCTGCCAGCGGTGGAGCGCGGCAAGTACTTGTACCGCTTAGCCCGGCGTTTGCAGGAACGGGCGCGCGAATTCGCCATCCTCGAAACCATGGATGGCGGCAAGCCGATCAAGGAATCCCGCGACGTCGATATCCCCGAAGCGGCCAAGCACTTTTTCTATCACGCGGGTTGGGCCGACAAGTTGGAGTACGCCTTCCCCGGGCGCGAGGTCGGTCCAGTAGGAGTTTGCGCGCAGATCATTCCGTGGAACTTTCCGCTGTTGATGGCCGCTTGGAAAATTGCGCCCGCCCTAGCTTGTGGCAATACCGTCGTGCTGAAGCCAGCCGAAACGACGCCGTTGACAGCGTTGCGCTTGGCGGAAATCCTGCAAGAGATTGAACTGCCAGCGGGGGTCGTCAACATTGTGACGGGAGCGGGGGAAACCGGTGCGGCTTTGGCTAACCACCCCGATGTGGACAAGGTTGCATTTACCGGCAGCACTGATGTCGGCAAGATTTTGGCCGACGCGGTTGCCGGAACTGGCAAAAAACTGACGTTGGAGTTGGGAGGTAAATCCCCGCACATCATCATGGAAGATGCCAGCTTGGATCAGGCGGTGGAGGGTGTGATTCAGGGAATTTACTTCAACCAAGGGCACGTTTGTTGCGCCGGCTCGCGCTTGTTTGTGCAAGAGAGCGTGATGGACGAAGTGATGCAGAAGTTGGAATTGCGGATGAAGACTCTGCGGGTGGGAAATCCTTTAGACAAGAACACCGACGTCGGCGCGATCAATTCAGCTGCCCAACTTCAGACCATTCAGAAGTACATTCAAGCGGGCATTGACGAAGGCGCAGAGCTGTGTTCCCCGACTCAAAGTGAATTGCCGAAGGTCGGTTATTGGCAGGCGCCTTGTTTCTTCAAAGGCGTGCAGCCAGTGCACACCATCGCTCGTGAAGAAATTTTTGGACCGGTGCTGTCGGTGCTGAGCTTCCGCACCCCCGAAGAAGCTTTGACTCGAGCCAACCAAACTCCCTATGGATTGGCCGCTGGGATTTGGACCGACAAGGGTTCCAAAATGTTCTCGCTGGCTTCGCGCATTCAAGCGGGCGTGGTTTGGTGCAACAGTTACAACCGATTCGACGCCGCCTCGCCGTTCGGTGGATTTAAACAGTCTGGCTTCGGTCGTGAAGGCGGACGTCATGGTCTTCGTGCTTACCTGAACTTGAAGTAATGAGCTCCCCCGAACGACTTCCCATTTTGAAGACTTACAAGCTCTTCCTCGGCGGCGCTTTCCCGCGCACTGAGTCCGGCCGCACCATGCTCCTCCAAAGTGCCGACGGCGAAGCTTGTGCTCATTTGTGCCATGGTTCCCGCAAAGACTTGCGCAATGCAGTTTCTGCCGCGCGCAAAGCTCAAGCTGGCTGGCAAAAGCGCAGTGCCTACAACAAAGGGCAAATCCTTTATCGCATGGCCGAAATGCTCGAGGGCAAGTCAGCCGAGTTCATTGACGCGCTGAGCAAAGCCAAGCCTTTCAATGGTGGCGATGTGATGAGCCGCGAATCCGCCATTGTCGAAGTGCAAGAGGCGGTGGATCGACTGGTCGCCTTTGCCGGATGGGCCGATAAGTACCCGCAAATCCTGGGCTGCGCCAATCCGGTTGCTGGCCCCTTCCATAACTTCACCATTCCGGAAGCCACTGGAGTCGTAGGCGTGGTCGCCCCAGACGAGGCGCCATTACTGGGTCTGATCTCCTTGATCGCACCAGTCATTTGTGCAGGTAACACCGTGGTTGCGCTGGGGTCCAGCACCCAGCCGCTGGCCACCGCCTTGATGGGCGAAGTCTGCGCCACTTCCGACGTGCCAGCCGGAGTGATCAATTTGTTGACCGGCTATCGCGATGAATTGCTGGCTCATTTTGCCAGCCATCGCGACATCGACGCCATTCACGCCGCTGGCTGCAACCCAGAGGAGCGCCGTCAGCTGGAGCTGGGCGCGGCGGAAAACCTGAAACGGGTCAAGGTGCAGGAAGTGGTCGGGGAAGGTTGGTACCAGCGTCGCGATTGCCATTCGCCTTATTGGATTGAGCCCTTTGTGGAAATGAAAACGCTGTGGCATCCAATGGCAACCTGATCCTGATTCGGGATTCTGCTTTTTTGGCGCAGGCCATTCGGTTGAGAATGCCTGGCGGGGGAGGATGATGACGTCGGCGTAGCCCCGTTGTTATGGTGGCAGCATGCGACTTAGCCGCCTGCTCCTTCCGCTTGCTTTACTCCTGGCTAGCTCCGGTTTCGCTGCCGCCCAAGAGCTGAAACTGCCGGCGATCTTCAGCGACTACATGGTGCTGCAAGCCCAGAGCAAAGTCCCGGTTTGGGGCATGGCTGCTCCAGGGGCCTCGGTGCAAGTGAGTGGTGGTTGGTGGCCTGGCAACCTCAGCGCCCAGGCAGACGCCGACGGCAAGTGGCAGCTGGAACTGCGTTCGCCGCAAACTGGCGGCCCGTATTCGATCTCGGTGAGCAGCGGCGAGCAAAAGATCACCTACAAGGATGTTTTGCTTGGTGAAGTTTGGCTGTGCGGCGGTCAGTCCAATATGGAATGGACGCTTGGTCCTGGCGTCGGCCCTGGGATCGCCGATTGGAAAAACGAGGTTGCTGGTGCCAACTTCCCGCAGATCCGTCTGTACGACGTGCCGCACAAAATTGCTTTGGCACCGCAGTGGCAAGGTGCTGGCACTTGGCGAGTTTGCAGTCCGCAAACGGTGAGCAAGTTCAGTGCCGTCGGTTACTTGTTTGGCCGCGAGTTGCATCAAGAGCTAGAGGTGCCCGTTGGTTTGATTAGCTGCAATTGGGGCGGCACCGTCGCCGAAGCCTGGACCAGCGTCGAAACACTTGCCCTGATGAAAGATTTTGCTCAACCCATCGAAGCGGTTGCCAAATTGGCGGAAGAGGGCGCTGACGAGCAGAAGATACTTGGGCAGCGCCGCCAGCAGTGGTGGCAAAAGGTCAACCGCTTGGAAAAGTTGCCAGCTTTTGCGGGTCGCGGTGGAGAAGGCGCAAAGGACAGTGGTGCGCGCAATGCTTCGGCCACTCAATGGCAATCGGTGACTTTGCCGGGAGCTTGGTCCGGGGATTTGGCTAGCTTTGACGGCGTTGTTTGGTATCGCCGCGAATTTCAGGTGCCTAAATCCTGGGTCGGCAAGACCTGGATGTTAGAGCTTGGGCCGATTGATGATTACGACACGATTTGGCTGAATCGCCAGCGCGTTGCGGCCACCCATGGATTGAATCAGTGGAACACTCCTCGGCGTTACAAAATTGACTCCACCCACACAATCGCTGGCAAATGCGTGCTCTCGGTGCGGGTGGTGGATTCCGGCGGCGGCGGCGGCTTGACGGGGAAAGCCGAGCAAATGAAGGTTTATTTGCCTGGAGATCCGCAAACGGCGATTTCCTTGGCCGGTGAATGGCAAGCCTTGCGTGGCGTTGACATCGGCAAATTGGGGGCGTTTCCGGCCCAATCTAAGTTGCACCAAAACCTGCCGACGGTCTTGCATAACGGCATGCTGCGTCCGGTCA